>NZ_JBVIMH010000019.1:0-149876 GCF_055579945.1 Kitasatospora sp. NPDC032150
TTTGTCCCTCCCCCCCCCCCCCCCCCCCCCCCCACACCCCCCCCCCACCCCCCCCCCCCCCCCCCCCCCCCCCCCCCCCCCCCCCCGCGGCCCTTGGTGTTTAAGGTTTGTTGACGCAGTGTTGCCGAAGCGCGTCACCGGCCTTTGCCCGCCCTGTGACATACCGCACGGCGATTCCCGCCGTTCGGGGGGCTCCCAGGCAAGTTCGGATGCGATGGAGGCCCTACCGGCCCAGGCTGCGACTCAACTTGACCAAGAGTCAGCTGACTGAAGGTCGGCGCAGGATAGCGCCGTGACCATGTCATGGTCAAGGACTATCTTTATTACCCCATCCTTCGGTCAAATGTCCTCCACCTGTCTTTCATTGGCACACCGGCAGGCCAACAGCCGTGCCGGCATGGGGAGGACGTCACAACGTTGAAGATATCCACGAGGACCGCCGCGGCCGCCGCTGCCGTGGCGGTCACCGCTGCACTCGGCGCCGGGCTGCTGCCCGGGACGGCCGCGGCCGCACCGGTCTCCATCACCCGGGACCCGGCCGACGCCGCCCTGTCCCAGGCCGCCAAGGTCGTCCACGACCTGCCGGGCCCGCTGACCGAGAAGGTCAAGGCCGAGCAGAAGGCCGCCACCGAGCAGTTGCTGGCCGGCACCGCAAAGATCGAGCAGCACGGCAGCAGCACCAGCATCAAGCTGGGCCGCGACAAGTACGTCGAGCTCGCCCGGCAGCGCACGGACAAGATCTTCACCATCCTGGTCGACTTCGGTGACCAGGTGGACAACACCACCAAAACGCCGGACGGCAAGGTCAAGTACGGCGGCACCCCCGGTCCGAAGCACAACCAGATCGAGCAGCCGGACCGGAAGACCAACAACTCGACCGCCTGGCAGGCCGATTACAACCAGGCCCACTACCAGGACCTCTACTTCAGCAAGGACAAGCCCTCGCTGAAGACCTACTACGAGCGGCAGTCCTCCGGCCGCTACTCTGTCGACGGTGTGGTCTCCGACTGGGTCCGGGTACCGTGGAACGAGGCCAGGTACGGCTCCAACTTCTGCGGCCAGCACGTCTGCTCCAACGCCCAGGACCTGATCCGCGACGCGGTCGACATCTGGTACAAGGACCAGAAGGCCAAGGGCCAGACGGACGCCCAGATCAAGGCCACCCTGGCCGAGTACGACAAGTGGGACCGCTACGGTTCGCACCACGACGGGAACTTCAACCAGCCCGACGGGTACATCGACCACTTCCAGATCGTGCACGCCGGTGAGGACGAGTCCGCCGGCGGTGGCAAGCAGGGCACCGACGCGCTCTGGGCCCACCGCTCCTACGTGTACGGCAACCTGACCGGCCAGGCCGGCCCGGACAACAACAAGCTCGGCGGCGTCCAGATCGGCGACAGCGGTTTCTGGATCGGCGACTACACCATGCAGCCGGAGAACGGCGGCCTCGGTGTCTTCGCCCACGAGTACGGCCACGACCTCGGTCTGCCGGACCTCTACGACACCTCCGGTTCCGGAGACGACAACTCGGTCGGCTTCTGGTCACTGATGTCCTCCGGCTCGTGGCTGGGCACCGGCCGCAACGAGATCGGTGACCGTCCGGACGACCTGGACGTCTGGAGCAAGCTCCAGCTCGGCTGGCTGAAGTACGACAAGGCCAAGGCCGGTCAGGACTCGGTCCACCTGCTCGGCCCGGTGGAGTTCAACACCGCCCGCCCGCAGGCCCTGGTCGTCAACCTGCCGAAGAAGACGGTCACCACCGAGATCAACACCCCGTACGCGGGCAACGGCGAGTGGTGGAGCGGCAGCGCCGACAACCTCAACGTCACGCTGACCCGCGACCTCGACCTCACCGGCAAGACCTCCGCCAGCCTGAGCGCCAAGGGCTGGTACGACCTGGAGCAGGACTTCGACTTCGCCTACGCCGAGGTCTCCACCGACGGCGGCGCCAACTGGAAGGCCCTGGACGGCACCTTCGACGGCAAGGCCATCCCGAAGAACAGCGCGGGCGCGGCCGGCCTGACCGGCAACTCCGGCAACAAGTGGGGCGACCTGGTCTTCCCGCTGGACGCCTACGCCGGCAAGGCCGTCAAGATCCGCTTCCGCAACACCACCGACGGTGGCCTGCACCTCAAGGGCCTCGCCCTCGACAACATCGCCGTCACCGCGGACGGCAAGGCCGTCTTCTCCGATGACGCCGAGAACGGTGACAACGGCTGGACGGCGACGGGCTTCTCCCGCATCTCGGGCAAGTTCTCCAAGGACTACGACCAGTACTACCTGGTCGAGAACCGCCAGTACGTCTCGTACGACGCGACCCTCAAGGTCGGCCCGTACAACTTCGGTTCGGCCGCCCAGCCCGACCGGGTCGAGCACTACGCCAACCAGAACGGCGTGCTGATCTGGCTCTGGGACACCTCGCAGGCGGACAACAACACCAGCGCCCACCCGGGCACCGGCCTGATCCTGCCGGTCGACGCCCACCCGGCCCCGCTGAAGTATTCCGACGGCAAGTACATGCGCTCGCGCGTGCAGGGCTACGACTCCACCTTCGGACTGGAGAACACCGACGGCCTCAAGCTCCACAAGGCCGACGTCCTCACCACCATCCCGTCGTCGAAGGCCGTCCGCACCTTCAACGACCACACCACCAGCTACTGGGACGCCGCGACGCCCACCAGCAGCGTCAAGGTTCCCGACACCCACACCAGCATCTCGGTCATCTACCAGAGCCTCAACAAGCTGGAGACCGTGATCGCCGTCCGCCCGGTCAAGTGACCTGAGCGGTAGGCAGTCCGGGCCCCGGTGGAGCGATCCGCCGGGGCCCTTGCCGCTTCCCGGCAGCCGGTCCGCCATGGCAGCCGGCGAGGATCTCCCGCACTCGACCCGGCAGGACCACGGCCGCGGTCTTCCGGAGAGCCCGATCCGATCGGACGTCAGCTCGGGCCGTGGAGCGGGTGGCATCCGCTCCCCCGCGCACCGGAGTCAGGACTGGAGCAGGGCGAGGAAGGCCGCCATGGCCTCGGAGATCTCCTCGGGCGTCCAGGTGAGGGCTTCAGCGGCCACCGTCACCTCGGTCACCGAGTGCCCGGCCAGGCCCGGTTCGCCGGGTTCGAGCCAGCCCCAGAAGAGGGCGATGCCCCTCTCCTCGGCGAGGCGGAGGCCGGCCTCGTCCAGGGCCTTGGCGGGGTACGGGAGCCAGAGCTGGAACTGGTGGGTGTGCGGCGGCTCGGGGAAGACCCGGGCACCCGGCACCCGGGCCAGTGCGGCGGCGACCGCCCTGGCGTGGGCCACGTACTCGTCCAGGCGCGGGAGTTCGCGGTCCAGGCCGGCCAGCGCCGAGAGCACGGCGGGCCACTGCTGGTAGAGCTGGCCGCCGTAGCGGTGCCGCCAGGCGCGGGCCTCGCGGACGAAGTCCCCGGATCCGGCGAGCGCGCCGCCGCTGATGCCGCCGAGGGTCTTGTAGAAGGAGACGTACACCGAGTCCGCCAGGGCGGTGATCTCGGGCAGGGTCCGGTTGAAGTGCCGGGTGGACTCCCAGAGCCGGGCGCCGTCGAGGTGGACGGCGGCACCGCGCTCCCGGGCGGCGGCGACCAGCTCGACCAGCTCCGTCCAGGTCGGCAGGAGGAATCCGGCTTCCCGGAGCGGGAGTTCGATCATCAGGCTGCCGAAGTGCTCGCCCAGACACCGGAGTTCGCCGGCGGTGGGAAGCCTGGGGGCGGCGGTCGGCCAGACCGCGTCCAGGCCGCTGAGCCGGGCGTACGCACGGCGCTCGTGCACCTCGGGGTGGGCGAGCGGGTGCATGGCCACCGTACGGTTTCCACTGCGTTCGGCCCAGATCCGCAGGGCGGCCTGCTGGGCCATCGTCCCGGTCGGGAAGAAGACCGCGTCGGGCTTGCCCAGCAGGCCGGCGACCCGGACCTCGAGCGTCCGGGCTATGCCGTCGCCGTAGAAGTCGGGCCGCTGGTCGAGGTCGTACGCCGCAACGCCGTCGGTGGACGGCTCGTGCAGCGCGGACAGTTCGGTCAGCCGGTCGCGGATGCTCGTCGGGCGGACGCCCGAGAGGAGGCGCTCGCTGCGGCGGAACGCGGCGAACCGGCGCTCGCGCGGGATGTCGGCGGAGCCGGTGTCAGGTTGGTAACCCATCCGCCGATAATCCCCGATCCCACGTCCGCGCAACATGCCTCGGACACACATCAGTTGAGGGAATCCGCCCGGCGGAAACGGGGGTGTGCCGGAGATCCCCCCGGGGTGCGCCGCGCCCCCGGTTCCCGTGCGATGGGAATCGCCGGCCCAGCGTCAGCGAGGCGGATAGAGCGAGTACGTCGGGAAGTTGCCGTAGAGCTTCTCCTCGGCGCCCTCGGGGCCGTAGGTGACGGCCCGGACCAGGAGGTCGCCGCCGACGAAGGCGCCCTTCCAGGAGGCGCCGAACCCGCCGAACACCTCCTCACGGTCCCCCCGGCTGCGCGGCCGGTTGATCCCGACCTTGAAGGCGAGCAGGTCAGGGGCGAGCCGGTCGGCGAGGGCCAGGTCGTCGGTGGCGAGCGAGGCGACCAGGGAGCCGTTGCCCGCGTTCATCGCGGCGAGCAGCTCGGCCTCGGTGTCGACCAGGACGACGGAGTCCAGCGGGCCGAAGGGCTCGGAGTGGTGCAGCGCCCAGTTGGCGGGCGGGTCGAGCAGGGCGGCGGGCGCCAAGTAGGCGTCGGCGCACTGCCCGTCGAGGAAGACGCCCGCCTCCAGGCTTCCCCGGTGGAGCGGGACGGCCCGGCCGGCCACGGCGGCGTCGAACCGGCTGCGCAGCTCGGCCGCCTTGGCGGCATGGATGACCGGCCCGAAGTCCAGCTCGGGCAGCGGGTCCTCCGGGGCGGCGACCGCCAGCGGATGCCCGAACCGCAGGTCGGCGAGCACACCGAGGTAGGCCTCCAGGAAGGCCGGGAAGAGCCGGCGCTGCACGACGTAACGGGGGTAGGCGGTGCAGCGCTGTTTGGCGTACTCGAAGCCCTTGCGCAGGTGCGCCGCGAGCGTCGGCCAGTCGGTGAAGTCCCACACGCCCCAGGTGTTGAGGCCCTCCTGCTCCAGGAAGTGCCGCCGACCCAGGTCGGCGAGCGCGGTGGCGGCCTTGCGGCCGTTGGCCCGGCCGCCGACGAAGGCCAGCGCGCCCAGCCCCTCGGCCCGGATCAGCGCGTCTGCGATCTGCCCGCCCGTCCCGGAGAGCAGGGTGACCGGCAGCCCGGCCCGGTGCATGACCGCGTGGGCGAGGGTGAGGCAGTGGAAGCCGCCCTGCGACGGGGTCTTGGCGACCACCGCGTTCCCGGCCAGCAGCTGGACCAGTTCGGCGTGCACCTGGACGCTCATCGGGTAGTTCCAACTGGCGATGTTGGAGACAGGACCGGGCAGCGGGGTGCGCCCGACCATCTGGCGGTCGATGTCGTCCAGGTACCAGCGGACACCGTCCAACGCCCGATCGACGTCGGCGCAGGCCAGCCGCCAGGGCTTGCCGATCTCCCAGACCAGCAGCAGGGCCAGCAGGTCGCGCTGCCCGGCGAGGCCCTCGACGGCGGCGGCGACCCTGGCCTCCGCCCAGGCCGCGTGCCGGTCGACGGCGAAGGCGACCGCGCGCCGCGCCTCCTCGATGCCGACCCGGGGTGGTCCCGGTACCGGGGTGCCGTCCAGCGGTGTGCTGTGCTCGCCGGGGGTACCGACGGCACGCCACTCGCCGCGTACCAGGTTGAGCAGTCGGTCGGGCGCGAATGCCTCCGGCGCGGCCCGTACGCAGCGGGCGTAGGTCTCGTTCCAGGACGTGCCGGGTTTGAGCCGCGGTGCCGCCATGGGAGGTCCTCCGGTGAGGGAAGAGGTGCTCGGACAGGTCGGGTGCTGCCGTGGTGCGGACAGGGTGGCACGGCCCGGCGAGCGGGGACAGCGGGCCGGGCGGCGGAACTGTGCCCCGGCTCACGATTCCGTCCTGGCAGGGCCGGGTAGCCGACCGCCCGCCGGACGCCGTTCGTGGCGATTGTCACAGCGCCCGACCCCGGTACGAGGCCTGGTAGTAGCCGTCGGCCGCCGAGTGGATCACGGCCGCGGCGGAGCCGGCCGAGGTCTTCCCGCCACCGTCGCGGACCAGGCCGCGACAGATAAGAAAGGGACAAAAGGGATGATCCACTCGAAAGATCACCACATCCGGGGATCGAAGATCACGGACTGCCGGGACTACCAGCCGTAGTAGCGGACGGGTTTGGGCACCGGCCCCGGTGGCGGCTTAGATCTGTCTGTCCCGAGCCCGGCATGCCCTCAGCGGCCCTGTGCCGGCGTCCCCGTCCCCGAGGTGCCACGACCCGATGCCTTCCCGCCATACCGCCCGCCGTCTGCTTGCCGAAGCGATCAACACCGGAAGTGCCACCGCGACGGTCGGCGCCCGCAAGCTCGCCGACGCGATCGGCACCGGCCGCACCGGCGCCGCGATCGGCGCGCGCCGGCTCGCGAGGGCGGCGGAGTCCGGACGGGCCGGCACCGTGACCAGTGCCCGCAGGCTCTACCGGGCCGCCGACGCCCGTACGCCGGACCGGCTCCGCCCGGCCGTCCGGTGGGTCCGGCAGAACCGGACGACGACCGCCTGGAGCGGCACCCTGGCGGTGGCCTTCGGCGCCCTGCTGCTGCCCAGCTACGCCTCGGCGCACACCGTGCACCCCACCACCCCGGGCGACTCGGCCTTCACCTCGATCTCCACGCCGTTCCACCAGCCCGCCCTGGTCCAGGTGGCCCAGCCCACCCCGTACCAGCTGCCGCGCCCGGTCGACTCGCAGAAGGCCGTCACGGTGGCCGCCGACCTGGCGCCGAGCACCGCACCGGCCCCCGCGGCCGGGGCCGCCGCCCAGCCCGCGCCCGGCTCGCTCCTCACCCCCGGGTCCGCCTGGTCCGCCCCGGTCCCGGGCGCGCTGATCAGCAACCCGTACGGCAAGCCCAACCGCGCGTACGCCGCCGGCTACCACACCGGCGTGGACTTCGCGGTGGACTCCGGCACCCCGCTGCTCGCGGTCGGCCACGCCACCGTGGTCTCGGCGAAGTGGGACGGCGCGTACGGCAAGGAGGTCGTGCTGCGCCTGCCGGACGGTCACTTCGCCCAGTACGCGCACATGTCCTCGCTGGAGGTCAGCGCCGGGCAGACGGTGTCGGCGGGCCAGCAGATCGGCCGCTCGGGCACCACCGGCAACTCCACCGGGCCGCACCTGCACTTCGAGATCCGCAGCGCCAACCGGTACGCGGCGGTCATCGACCCGATCGCCTACCTCTCGGCCCGCGGGGTCAGCGACTTCTGACGCACGTCCGCACTGCGCCCCTTCCGCCTCCCCGGGCGGAAGGGGCGCTGTTGCGTCAGCCGTCCGCGGGCTCGATCCGGGCGGCGATCTCCAGCGCGACCGTCAGCGCCGCCTCCATCGCCTCGGCCACGGTGGACACCTTGGGCTCGGTGCACGCCAGTCCGCCGTTGACGGACTCCTTGAGCAGGAAGAACGCGGAGTTGATGGTGAAGAGCGCCATGGTGGCGCGCAGCCGGTCGGGGAAGCCGGCGTCAGGCCCCTGGACCAGCCGGATCATCGCCAGCATCCGGTCCTTGAACTCCAGCCCGGCCTTGGACTCCCGCAGTGCGGGCTGGTTCTCGTGGAAGAAGCGCAGCAGCGGCGCCCGCGAGGCCATGCCCGCGGCGAAGCGGCGGACGAGCTCGTCCCGCAGCTGCGGCGACCACTCCTCCTCCTGCCCCCAGGCGATCACCTCGTCGATCGGCGCGGCCATGCTCTCCACGATGCCGTGGACGATGTCGTCCTTGGTCTTGAAGTGGTAGTAGAGCGCGGCCTTGGTGACCCCGAGCCGGTCGGCGATCTCACGGAGCGAGGTCTTCTCGTAACCCTGCTCCGAGAAGAGCTCCAGCGCCACGTCGAGGATCCGCGCCCGGGTGTCGGTACGGGGGCTCTGCGTCGTACTCATGCCGTGTCGGCCTGCCTTGTGACTGCGATGGTGGGGCGGACGCGCGCCGGCTGCGGAGCGCTCCTCGGACTGCATTCTCCCTGCCCAGGGCTGTCGCGCCGAAACTGGCTTGACGCCCGGCTAGTAAACAACCTACCGTGCCAATTGATAATTAACTAGCCGGTCGACAAGTAAGTGAGCCGAGGCCCCACCGCCAAGGGGTGCGAAGGCCGCGGCCGGCCGATGCGCTTCCGGGAGACGCACCATGTCACAACAGCAGGTCGAGGCTTCGGCGGCCACCCCGCCGACCGCCGAGGGGTCGGCCGAGCCCGCGCCGAGATCACCGCGCGAAATCCGCCTGGTGATGATCGGCCTGGTGGTCGCGATGCTGCTGGCCATGCTCGACAACCTGATCGTGGGCACCGCGATGCCCACCATCGTCGGCGACCTGGGCGGCGCCGAGCACCTGTCCTGGGTGGTCACCGCGTACACCCTGGCCACCGCCGCCTCCACTCCGATCTGGGGCAAGCTCGGCGACCTCTACGGCCGCAAGGGCACCTTCCTCACCTCGATCGTGATCTTCCTGCTCGGCTCGGCACTCTCCGGCCTGTCGCAGTCCATGACCCAGCTGATCGCCTTCCGCGCCGTGCAGGGCCTGGGCGCCGGCGGTCTGATGGTCGGCGTGATGTCCATCATGGGTGCGCTGGTCCCGCCGCGTGACCGCGGCAAGTACCAGGGCATGTTCGCCGCCGTGATGGCCCTCGCCACCATCGGCGGCCCGCTGGTCGGCGGTTTCATCACCGACCACCTGAGCTGGCACTGGACCTTCTACATCAACCTGCCGCTGGGCATCGTGGCGCTCGCCTTCATCGTGGTCACCCTGAAGCTGCCCAAGGTCCGCTCCAACGCCAAGATCGACTACATCGGTGCGGTCCTGCTCACCGCCGGGATCACCTCGCTGGTCCTGATCACCACCTGGGGCGGCCAGCAGTACGCCTGGGGCTCCAAGCAGATCCTCGGCCTGGCCGCGCTCGCCGTCGCCTCGCTGATCGCCTTCTGCTACGTCGAGCAGCGGGTCGAGGAGCCGATGCTCCCGCTCGGCCTGTTCCGCAACCTGAACTTCGCCATGGTCTCGCTGATCGGCTTCATCGTCGGTTTCGCGATGTTCGGCGCGGTCACCTTCCTGCCGCTCTACCAGCAGACCGTCCAGGGTGCCTCGGCGACCAACTCCGGGCTGCTGCTGATGCCGATGATGTTCGGCATGCTGGTGGTCTCGCTGGTGGTCGGCCAGGTGGTCACCAAGACCGGCAAGTACCGGATCTTCCCGATCATCGGCACCGCCGTCATGGTCGGCGGCTCGCTGCTGCTCTCCACCCTCTCCACCGACACCAGCCGGTTCGCCTCCTCCTGCTACATGGTGGTGCTCGGCGCCGGCATGGGCTTCCTGATGCAGATCACCATGCTGGTCGCGCAGAACAGCGTGGAGCTCAAGGACATGGGCGTGGCCAGCTCGACGGCCACCCTGTTCCGGACCATCGGCGGTTCCTTCGGTGTCGCCCTGTTCGGCGCGCTCTTCAACAACCGCGTCACCGAGACGATGAAGGAGCGCATGGGCGACAAGGCCGCCACCATGGGGTCCGGTGGCAAGCTCACCCAGATGAGCCCGGAGGCGCTGCGCCACCAGGATCCCCTGATCCAGGACGCGTACCACCACGCCGTCTCCAACGGCATGCACACCGTCTTCCTGTGGGGCGCGGTGATCAGCATCGTCGCCGTCGCGGCCTCGCTCTTCCTGCGCGAGGTGCCGCTCCGCGGCGCCGGGAAGCCGTCGGGCGAGCAGTCGCTCGAAGCGGCGGCGGTCTGACACCGTCCGAACGGCCCTGTTGTGCTATTGGCACAACAGGGCCGTTCGGCATTTCTATCCCGTAGTTCTCCGCCTTCTCCGTCCTAAGCTTCGGAACGCCAGATTCGCACCGACACAGGAGTGGGAATGAGCAGCAAGGACAGCCTCCGGCGCCAGTTCGACGAGATCGACACCGATCACGACGGCTACATCGCCGCCGATGAGTTCAAGGCGTTCCTACAGAAGAACCCCAAGGTCAGCGACGCCAACGCACGCGCAGCTTTCGACTACGCCGACGAGAACAGCGACGAACAGATCAGCTTCGAGGAATTCTCCAGGTTCGTACGCTGATCGACCTGGGCGGCGGCCCGAGGCGGATCGAGGCCCCGCCTCGGGCCGCCTGGTCGTCAGTGGGGAAGTCGGTACACACCCGGGGCGACGGGCTCCACCAGGCCGTCCGCGACCAGCCCGTCCAGCGCCCGCGCCCGCTGCACGGGCTCGTGCCACACCGCGTCCAGCCGCTCCTGCGGCACCTCGCCGTGCGCCTCCCGCAGCACCGCCAGCAGCTTCCCGCGCACCTGCCGGTCCGTGCCCTCGTACGACTGGCCGCGCCGCGCCGGGCCCTCGTACGGCGGGCGGCCGGCCCGCTGCCAAGCGCAGTGGCGCAGCAGCGGACAGGCCCCGCACTCCGGGCTGCGAGCGGTGCAGACCAGTGCGCCGAGCTCCATCACGCCGACCGCCCAGGCGGCCGCGGTCTCGGCGGTGGCGGGCAGGTACTCGGTGGCGGTGCGGCGTTCGGCGGCGGTGGTCGCCTGGGCCGGGTACTCCACGCCGGTCACGGCACGGGCGAAGACCCGGCGGACGTTGGTGTCCAGCACCACGTGCCGCTGCCGGAAGGCGAACGACGCGACGGCGGCGGCCGTGTACTCTCCGACGCCGGGCAGCGCGAGCAGTGCCGCATGGTCGTCCGGCACCTCCCCGCCGTGCTGCTCGGTGATCGCCACGGCGGCGGCGTGCAGCCGCAGGGCCCGGCGCGGGTAGCCGAGCCGGCCCCACATCCGGACGGCTTCGCCCGGGGCGTCGGCCGCCAGGTCCGCCGGGGCGGGCCAGCGCTCCAGCCAAGCGGCGTACGCGGGCAGGACCCGCTTGACCGGAGTCTGCTGGAGCATGAACTCGCTCACCATGACCGCCCACGGCGAGGCGTCGGCCGTCCGCCAGGGGAGGTCGCGGGCGTTGGCCCCGTACCAGTCGAGCACGGTCGAATGGAGCAGCGGGGCGGGAGTGGAGGTGATGGCAACCATGGCCCTTCGATCCTCCCACGCCAGCCCCCGTCGCCGGTCGCCGGTCACCGGTCGCCGGTCGGAAGCGGAGCATCACGGGGCACGGGGAACGCTGCGAGCACGGGGAACGCCGTGCGGCGGAGGGTGCCGGCGTCGCGTACGCCTCCGGTCGGTGGACCGCACCGCACCCCGCCGGGGTCCCCGGGTGCCACCGGCCCGGTCCGCGAGCTCGGCCGGCCGCAGCCGCCACCCGACGCGCGCCGCTTCCCGCGCCCGTACGGAGCAACGGGGCATTCCCCTGCCCGGAGCAGTCGACGTCCCCTGGTCGGCTACGGGGCGGATCGTCGGTGGGCGACACGGCCTACATCTCTTCCCTCATCCGGGCCAAATGACGGATGATGTGAATGAAGCGACGCAGGGTCAGTGTTGGTGCATCAACGGGTACATTCAGTCTCGTAGAGTTTGCGCGTGCCCTCTCTTCGTCAACCCGTCGGACCGCTGCCCGCGTCGATCTACTGGCGGCGGCGCATCGTCGTGTCCGCTGTCCTGCTCGCCGTGATCGCGCTCGTCGTCTGGTTGACGACCGCTCAGGACGACGGCGGCAAACCCACCGGGAAGACCGCCCAGCCCGTCCCGGCGCAGTCGATCACCCCCGGCGCCTCACCGACCGGCTCCGCGATCACCACCCGCCCCGGCGGCAGCGGCGGTTCGGGCGGCGGCGTCTCGGGCGGCGGCGGTGGCGAGGTCAGCCTCACCGGCGGTGCCAGCGGCGGCAGTTCGGCCAGCCCGTCCGGTTCCTCGGCCGGTGGTTCCGGGGGCTCGGGCGGCACCTCGGGTGGCCCGGCCGGTGGCGGGTCGAACGGAGCCGTCGCGCCGCCTCCGGTGAACACGGCCGAGGTGATGGCCCTCCCGGTCTGCAGCGCCTCGCAGGTCACCCTGGAGCTGGCCGGCACCCAGAACTCCTTCGAGAGCAAGGACAAGCCGCGCCTCGCGCTGACCGTCCGCAACACCTCCGGCTCCAACTGCCGGGTGGACCTGGGCCGGACGGCGTCCGCGATCGTGGTGACCTCGGCGGCCAACGAGCGGATCTGGTCCTCCGCCGACTGCCCGACCGACAAGCAGGCCACCTGGGTTGAGATCAGCGCGGGCAACGGCCTGACCGAGACGTTCACTTGGGACCGCAGCCGCAGCAAGCCGCAGTGCGCCACCCCGGACGGTTCGACCGCCCAGACCGGCAACTACCTGGTGCAGGCGACCCTGACCGGCCCGGCCGGCGGTCCGATCACCGCCCGGACCTCGATCCGCCTCGACGGCTGAGCCCGGCTCGGCCGCCGTCCCGGCCGAGCCGGCCCGGATCCCCGCCGACAGCAAGCCGCCCGCCGTACGGAATTCCGTACGGCGGGCGGTTTGCTGTCACACGTCCGCCCCGCTCGCATCGTCCGCGCAGGGCAGTTGGGCCGGAAGAGGACTGCGGCGGCGCGGCATCGTCCGCGTGCGCAGGGCAGTTGGCGTCAGACGTACCGCTCCAGGATGGACGACTCCGCGAGACGCGACAGCCCCTCGCGCACCGAGCGGGCCCGGGTCTCACCGACGCCCTCGACGGTCTGCAGGTCGTCGATGCTGGCGGCGAGCAGCTTCTGCAGCCCGCCGAAGTGCTCGACCAGCCGCTCGATCACGGTGTTGGGCAGGCGCGGCACCTTGGCCAGCAGCCGGTAGCCGCGCGGCGAGACCGCCGAGTCCAGCGACTCGGGCGAGCCCGAGTAGCCCAGCGCCTTGGCGACCGTCTGCAGGTCCAGCAGCTCGGCGTGGGTGAGGGCCTCAAGGTCGTCCAGCACCTCGGGCACGGTACGGCCCTTCTTGGCGGCCCGCTCGGGGAAGTAGTCCCGGGCGACCAGCTCACGCTCGGGCTCGACGCCCGCGATCAACTCGTCCAGCTGGAGCGAGAGCAGCCGGCCGTCCGTACCGAGCTCCAGGACGTAGCCGGCGATCTCGGCGGCGATCAGCCGGACCATCTCCAGCCGCTGGACCACCGCCGCGACGTCCCGAACCGTGACCAGGTCCTCGATCTCGAGCGCGGAGAGGGTTCCCGCGACCTCGTCCAGGCGCAGCTTGTAGCGCTCCAGGGTGGCCAGCGCCTGGTTGGCCCGGGAGAGCACGGTGGTGGAGTCCTCCAGCACCCGGCGGGTGCCGTTGACGTACATCGCGATCAGGCGCATCGAGTGCGAGACGGCGACCACCGGGAACCCGGTCTGACGGTTGACCCGCTCGGCGGTGCGGTGACGGGTGCCGGTCTCGTCGGTGGGGAGGGTGGAGTCCGGCATCAGGTGCACACCGGCTCGGACGATCTTGGTGATGTCCTTGTCGAGCACCACCGCGCCGTCCAGCTTGCACAGCTCGCGCAGCCTGGTCGCGGAGAACTCGACGTCCAGCACGAAGCCGCCGGTGCAGAGCGACTCGACGGTGCGGTCGAAGCCCAGCACCACCAGGCCGCCGGTGTTGGCGCGGAGCACCCGCTCCAGGCCGTCCCGCAGCGGGGTGCCGGGGGCGATGGCCTGAAGGGAGGCCCGCAGCAGGGCCTCTTCGCGGGAGGACCTGTCCACCCGGTCGCTGGCTGCCACGTGACTCCTCCGGTCGCCCCGGACCGTGTGGCGTGGCGCCCGACGGTCTGTCGCTGCTCAATTACTGCACTTGATGCCAATTGGACAGATCAGAGTCTAACTGTGCACGGCAATATCGGGGCCGGGGTCAGGCCAGTTCGTCGGAGTCCACCGGCTCCCACCCGGCCATCAGCTCGTCCGGGTAGGCGGCGACGGCCGGCGCGGGAACCGGGCGGGGGGCAGAACGCCCTTGTGGTGCAGGCTTGTTGTCGCCCTCCGCCTTCGGCCTGGCGGGCCGGCGGCGACCGGGGATGGCCCGCAGCGCCTCGCCGATGTCGGAGACCTCGACCACCTTCATGCCCGGCGGCACCTTGCCCGGGTCCGGCGGGACCAACGCGTGGGTGAAGCCCAGTCGGTGCGCCTCGGCGAGCCGCCGCTGCACGCCCGTCACCCGGCGGACCTCGCCGGCCAGGCCGACCTCGCCGATCGCCACCAGGTTGCTCGGCAGCGGGGTGTCGGAGGAGGAGCTGGCCACCGCGAGCGCGATCGCCAGGTCGGCGGAGGGCTCGGTGAGCTTCACGCCGCCGACCGTCGCCGTGTAGATGTCCTGCTTGCCGAGCTTCACGCCGCCGTGCCGCTCGACCACGGCCAGGATCATCGCGATCCGGGGGGACTCCAGACCGGAGGTCGTCCGGCGCGGGGAGGGGATCTGCGAGTCCACCATCAGCGCCTGCACCTCGGCGACCAGCGGGCGGCGGCCCTCCAGGGTGACGGTCAGGCAGGTACCGGGGACGGGCTTGTCGCGGCGCGTCAGGAACAGGCCCGAAGGGTCGGCCAGGCCCGCGATGCCCTCGTCGTGCAGCTCGAAGCAGCCGACCTCGTCGGTGGCGCCGTAGCGGTTCTTGACCCCTCGGATGATGCGCAGCCGGGCGTGCCTGTCCCCCTCGAAGCTCAGCACCACATCCACCAGGTGCTCCAGCAGCCGGGGGCCGGCGATCTGGCCGTCCTTGGTCACATGGCCGACCAGCAGGGAGGCCATGCCGCGCTCCTTGGAGGCGCGGATCAGCGCGTTCGCCACCTCGCGGACCTGGGCGGGGCCGCCGGGGGCGCCGTCCAGCTCGGCGGAGGCGATGGTCTGAACCGAGTCCAGGATCAACAGGCCCGGGTTGACCGCCTCGATGTGGCCGAGGACCGCGCCGAGGTCGGACTCGGCTGCCAGGTAGAGGTGGTCGGAGAGCGCCTTGATCCGGTCAGCGCGCAGCCTGACCTGGCCGGCCGACTCCTCACCGGTCACGTACAGGGTGCGGTGCCGGTCGCTCGCGGCCTTCGCCGCGACGTCCAGCAGCAGGGTGGACTTGCCGACACCGGGCTCACCCGCGAGCAGCACCACCGCGCCCGGGACGATCCCGCCGCCGAGCACCCGGTCCAGCTCGGGCACACCGGTGGTGCGGGCGGTCGCCACCTGGCCGTCCACCTGCGCGATCGGCTTGGCGGGCGAGCTGACCGGACCGGCGGCCGTGGTGCGGATCGGCACCGCGCCGTACTCCTCGACGGTGCCCCAGGCATTGCACTCGGGGCAGCGACCGACCCACTTGGGCAGCTGGTTGCCGCACTCGGTGCAGCGGTACGCCGGGCGCGGCTTGGCGGTGGTCTTGGTGCGGGCAGCCATGCCGCCAACCGTATCGGCTGGGTACGACAACCGGGGACCGCCGGCCGCCGCAGGTGCGGGCCGGCCGGCCGCCCCGACGGCAACCGTCCCCACCCGGGCGGTCGTGCACGCGGCCCGCCCCGCCGGGGGCCGAGACGTCCGCCCGGCCGGGTGATGTCCAGGGCCCGGTCCGGTCGACGACCGCGGGATCAGGCCGTCAGCCCGGAGAGGGCGGCACCGACGTTGTCCGCCCCCAGCACCACCGGCAGCACGGTGGCGATCGCCGCGTTGTGGGTGGACATCCAGGCCTTCCACTCGCCCAGCTCCCGGTCGGTCCCCTCCCCGCCGGCCAGCCGGACGGTGAGCGGCACCAGGATGCACAGCGATGCCAGCAGCACCATCAGCACCAGGGCCAGTGCCCGGTTCCCCGCGTCGCCGCCGCTGGTCGCGATGGCGACGGCGCCGCCGACCGCCACCAGCGGATTCTTCGGATCGGAGGCGACCAGGGAGACGGCCAAGGCCGCCGACCGGCCGGGGGTGAGGCGGTCGACGGAGGACATCCAGCGCGGCGGACGGTGCACATGGCCCTCCCGCGGGCGCTCCCGCCACCGCCTGGCGCCGAGGAGCAGGAGCAGCAGCCCCACGGCCAGCCGCACCCACCACGGCCAGGAGGCTCCCGCCCCGTGGTCGGCCGCTCCCCCTCCCCGGCCCGTCCACGAGACCCCCACGAGGACCACGACCGCCGTGGTCACGGCCGCCAGGGTCGCCGCCCATCCGAGCGCGAACACGGCGCCCTTCACCCGCCCGCGCGCAGTGGCCAGCAGCAGGACCGTCGCCACCAGCGGCACCGGGCCGATCGCGATACCGGCCGCCGAGGCCAGCATCGGTCCGATCGCGTCGCCCACGGCAGTCCTCCTCTCCGGGCGGCCGGGTTCTCCCGGCGGCCGAGCAGGCCGCCACGGCGGCGGACGCGCCTGCGGCCCCGGCTCAGCGCGGTTCGAGCGGCGGCAGCCGGTACGAGCCGTCCAGCACCGCGGCCCTGGGCTGGTACATCCGCAGGATCGGCCGGAACTCGCCGGCCGGGGTCGGCAGCCAGTTCGCCGTCTCGGCCGGTTCGGCGGGCCGTTCGTGCTGCAGGAGCAGGGTGAGCGAACCGTCCTCCCCGTACGCCAGGCCCTGGGTGCGGTCGCCGATCGAGTAGCGGCCGATCGGGTTCTCGGTCAGGCGGCGGTCGGGCAGCTCGTAGACGGTGAGCGACCAGAAGGCGTCGACCGGCGGCAGGTCGTCCAGGCGCAGGGTGTACGAGTGCGCGCCGGTGAGCGGCCTGCCCGCGGCGTCGTCATGGGTGGTGGCGTAGGTGGCCTCGTACGCGTGGTTGCCCCAGAGGCCGGTGTGCGCGGCGGCCGCCCGGATGAGATAGGCGGCCCGGCGGTCGGCGGTGCGCCACTCGCGGGACGCGACCGTGCCGGGGCCGAAGTGGTCGAGGTTGTAGTCGTACAGGTGCAGGCTGACGGCCCACTCCCCGGCGGGGCGGTCCTCGGTCGGCCGGGTCACCGCCTCGACCCGCTGCCGTCCGGCCGCCAGGCCCCTGGCGAGGGCCTGGGTCCAGGCGGGGTCGGCGGCCGAGAACGGGGAGGGGCCGGCGTCCAGCAGGCCGAGCGGTGCGAAGCGCTGCTGGTAGGCCAGGTCCGGCTCGGCGGGCGGGAAGGCGGCCGTCCACTGCCGGAGCCGCTCCAGGAAGCCCAGTTCGCGGGGCACCGCAGGATCGGGCTCGGGGATCCCGGCGTACACGCCGCCGGGCTCCAGCGGGGTGAGGGCGAGGTGCCGCTGGAGGTCGAGGACCCGGGGGAGGTCGGCCGGGCCGCCGCAGGCGTAGCGGCCGACGATGGTGGCGACGACGGTCGGCGAGACGATCACCTGGACGTCCTCGGGCGGTGTGCCGTGCCAGTGCGGCGGGGTGATCAGCCAGGTCTGCTCGGCGGTGCCGGTGGAACGACGGCCCAGGTAGGCGAAGTTGTTGGTCCAGGCGTCCACGAACTGGAGCACGTAGTAGCTGCCCCGGCTGTCCGGGACGTGCAGCAGGATCGGCCCGCCGGAGAGGTCGAGCTGGGCGAAGGAGTACAGGGTGTCGCTGTTGACCGAGGGGAAGTCCGTCCGGGGCGTGGCCGGTTCCCTGGCGTGCGCGAAGTGGTTGAAGGGAGTGGGTGGCAGGCCGCCACCCATACCGCGGGCCACGAAGGCGCCGACCGTGGTGAGGTCGCGGACGATCGGGCTGCCGTAGACGTAGGCATCGGCCGCCAGCGCCTCCAGGGCGGCGTCGGACGCGGCATCGGACATGCGGGACTCCCTTCCGGATCAGTACTGCCGGCCGGCTGCCCGGTCAGTCGCGGAGGTTGAGCTGCGGCAGCTGCCAGCGACCGTCCAGCACCGGCGGCTCGGGTCCGTACACCCGGAGCACCACGGTGAACGGACCGGCGGGCGCCGGAAGCCAGTTGGCCGCCCGGTCCGGCTCGGCGGGCCTCTCGTGCTGCAGGACCAGGCTGAGCGAACCGTCCTCCCCGTACACCAGGCCCGGGGTGCGGTCGCCGAGCGAGTAGCGGCCGGCCGGGTTCACCGCCAGCAGGCGGTCGGGCAGCCGGTACATGGTCACGGACCAGAAGAACCTGGCCGGCGGGAGCTGCCCGGCCGGGAAGTCCAGGGTGTAGCGGCCCTCGGCGGCGTCCAGCGGGCGGTTGCCCTGGTCGTCGGCGAGCCAGTCGGTGGACCAGATCTCCTCGACCGGCAGCCCGTACCCGCCCTGCTGGGCTCCCACCGCGCGGGCCAGGTAGTCGCTGCCGAGCTGGGCCCGGGTGCCGAACCAGGCGGTGCTCTCCAGGCCCTTGGCCGCCTCCGCCACCAGTCTGGCCCGGCCGTCCGCGATGCCCCGCAGCATCGCCGCCCGGACGTCCAGCGGCAGCGCCGCCGGCTCGAAGTCGCCCGCACCGACGCCGAGTTCGGCCAGCCGACTGCGCAGGGCGGCCTCGGCTGGCAGCACCGGGAAGAAGCCGAGCAGGAAGTCCAGCAGGACGAAGAACTCCAGCGTCTCCAGCACCTCGTCGTCCCGCCAGACCGGCCAGTGCGGCTCGGGTGCGGCGGGCGGCGGCTCGGTGCCGAGATGGGCGCTGAGCGGTCTGAGCGAGTACTGCGCCTGGAGCTCCCGCAGCGCGGGCAGGTCCTGCGGGCCCGCCAGGTAGGTGCGGCCGAGGACGCCGACCAGTTCGGTGTCCGCCCGCAGCACGCCGTCGAAGCCCGCCCCGGCGTCCCCGGTGAAGTGCGGCCCCGCGATCAGGTAGCGGCCCGCCGCCTGTCCGGTGGTCCGGGAACCGACGAAGCCGACGTACGAGGTGTCCAGGTCGTGCACCGCCAGGACGTAGTAGCGCTCCGTGGCCGGGACCTCCAGCACCCACGGCTCCGCCCGCAGGTCCAGCCAGGCGCAGGAGTACGGGGTGTCGACGCTCGGCGCCACCAGGTCGATGTCCGCCGGGGTGAACGGGTTCGGGTAGTGCCGGAAGACGCCGAAACCGCCGACGAAACGCGGGTCCGCGTCGTCGACGGCCTGCGGGTACATGGTCCGGTAGTTCGCCAGCAGGGCGGAGCCCCAGATCCACGCCTCGGTGGCGGTCTCCCTGATCGTCGCCGGGTCCACGAGTGCCGGGTTACCCATGCTGCCGTACTCCCCACTGCCTGGCCGGACCACTGCCCGGTCACACCGGGTCACGCCGATGGCCGGCTGGCCAACCGGCGAGCTATTCGGACATTACCGTACAAAGTGGGCGCTAGACGCGGTCCGAAGCCTTGGCACGCCGGAGGTACGGCGGAGCGCGCCGAGCACGGCCCGCCGGAACGACACGCCGCACTCCGCCACGAGTGAACGAAAGTCAGCTCGAAGTGAACGGCCGTATCCAGCAAGGATCGTGACGCGCAGTCTTACCGGTATGAACATCCTCGTACTCGGCGGCACGTCCTTCCTCGGACGCGCCTATGTCACCGAAGCCCTGCGCCGCGGCCACCGCGTCACCACCTTCAACCGCGGCCTGAGCGGGGCCGACCAGGACGGCGTCGAGGCGGTCCGGGGCGACCGCGACTCGGCTGCCGACCTGGAACGGCTGGTCGACGGCCGGCGGTGGGACGCGGTGGTGGACACCGCCGGCCAGCAGCCCGCCGCGGTCGCCCTCGCCGCCCGCCTGCTGCCGCCTCACGCCGCCCACTACAGCTTCGTCTCCTCCATCCACGCCTTCGCCGACTGGCCCGCGTTGCCGGTCAGCGAGGACTCCCCAACCCACCCCTGCCCGGCCGACACCCCGCCGGACCAGCCCCCGGCCAACGCGCTGAAGGCCGGCTGCGAGCGCGCGCTGCTGGAACACTTCGGCGCCGGGCGCTCGGTGATCCTCAACTGCGGCCTGCTGATCGGCCCTTACGAGAACATCGGCCGCCTGCCCTGGTGGCTGGAGCGGATCGCCCGGGGCGGAAAGGTGGCCGCGCCCGGCAGCCCCGACCGGGCCATGGCACTGATCGACGCCCGGGACTTCGCCGCCTTCGGGCTCGACCTCGTCGAGCGCGGGGCCTGGGGCCGGTACGTGACCACCGCACCGGCCGGGTCGACCACCATGGGCGAGTGGCTGGCCACCTGTGTGGAGGTCACCGGCGGCAAGGCCGAGCTGGTCTGGATCGACGACGAGGCACTGCTGGCGGCCAAGGTCACTCCCTGGGTCGAGCTGCCGCTCTGGGCCCCCGACCTGCCCGAGTGGCAGGGCATCTGGCTGGCCGACACCACAAAGGCCCAGGCCGCCGGGCTGAACTGCCGCCCGATCGCCGAGTCCGTCCGCGACACCTGGGCCTGGATCCAGGAGCGCGGCCCCCGCACCAAGCCCTACACCCAGGGCAGCATCCCGCTCGGGATCGACCCGGCCAAGGAGCGCAGACTGTTGGACCAGGCGGCGGGCTGAACCCGGCCCGAGGGCTCCGGGCGCCCAACTGGGGGCGGGGGGAACCTGGACGGGGCGGGGAGCCCGGCTAGCGCCGGGGCACCTGGCCGAGGGGCGGGGCACCGCGTGGCCGGCCGCTGTGGAGCCGTCCCGTTTCGCGGTGCCCCGCCCCCCTGCGGGAGCCCGTCAGCGCGGCGGAGGCAGGCGCTGCAGGAAGACGTCGAACGCCGTCGGCTTGACCGCCGTGACCCCCGCGAACGGGAAGTCCATCTCCCTGATGACGATCAGTGAGATCACCACCAGCCCGCTGAGGGCCAGCACCATCAGCGCGTGCGAGAAGGTGTTGGATAGTCCGAACAGGAAGGTGAAGCCGACCGTCAGCGCACCACCGATGATCAGCGCCGCCCAGAGCAGCGGCGGCACGTCCTCGTCCACCTGGCTCAGCCGGGCGCGGCGCTCGGAGGCCAGGCTCTCCAGGTGGCTGACCGCGTGGTCGTAGAGCACCCGCTGCTGGTCGTTGCCCGCCTGGATCGCGAAGACGTCATCGCGCATCTGGTAGACGAGTTCGGTCGCGGCCGGAAGGGACTCGTGGTGGGCCATCAGCGGCCACTCGCCGTCCTTGACCGTTTGGGCGTAGTCGAGGGTGTGCTTCTCCAGCTGCGGGCCGAGCGGAGCCGGCAGCTGGCGGGAGATCCAGTAGATCCCGGCCAGCGAGTCGGCCTCCTTGAAGGTGGTCTTGCGGGCCGCGTCGTTGTTGTCCCAGACCGCGATCACCACGAACGCCAGGAGTACTGCGTAGAGCACCCCCACGGCGGCGAAGATGAACCCCGCCACATCGTTGTGAACCTCGCGTACCGGGTGCGGGATGAAGCGTTGCACCAGGTACAGCACCGCCGAGACGGCCAGCAGGACGCCGACCAGGATCCCGATGTCCAACAGACTCATACGTTGTGCTTCCTTGCCCTTGCGGTTGTGCGGACTTGCGGAGGTGGTTCCGGGTGCAAGGGCGCGGTCGGACACGGAGTCGGGGACGGGCCCTCAGTGGTTGCGGCGGGTGACCAGTTCGGCCAGCGCCAGCAGGTCGTCGGCAGCGGTCGGATCGGGGACGGCTGTGGAGAGGTGGCCGATCGCGGCCGCCATCCGCTCACAGGACTCGGTCTGTGCCCACGCCCGTCCGCCTGCGCCGTCCACCGCCGCTGCGGCGGCCAGCAACTCCTCAGCCGTCAGCGGCCGTTCGAGCGCGTAGAGCTCGGCAAGCACCGCCGCGTCCTCGGATCCGGAGGAGAGCGCGTGGACCACCGGCAGTGACTTCTTCCGGGCGGCGAGATCGGCGCCGACCGGCTTCCCGGTGACGGCCGGGTCGCCCCAGATGCCGATCAGGTCGTCGATCAGCTGGAAGGCCAGGCCGATCTCCCGGCCGAAGGCGTCCAGGGCCTGCGTGGCATTGTCGTCGGCACCGGCGTAGAGAGCGCCGATCGCGCAGGCACAGCCGAGCAAGGCCCCGGTCTTGCCCTCGGCCATGGTCAGGCACTCGGCGAGCGAGACATCGTCGCGCCGTTCGAAGGCGCAGTCGCTCTGCTGGCCCGCACAGAGCTCGACGACGCAGTCGGCGAGCCGGCGGACGGCCGCCGGGGTGGCCGGGTGGTCGTCCTCGGCGAGCGTGCGCAGCGCGAGCGAGTGCATCGCGTCCCCGGCCAGGATGGCCTCGGTGGTGCCGAACACCCGCCAGACAGTGAGACGGTGGCGCCGGGTCTGATCCCGATCGATGACGTCGTCGTGCAACAGGGTGAAGTTGTGCACCAGTTCGACGGCCGCCGCCGCCCGGACGGCCTCGGCCGGGCGGCCACCGAGGGCCTGTGCGGCTGCCAGCACCAGTGCCGGGCGGATCGCCTTGCCCGCACCGGCGTCCGCGGGCGTACCGTCCGGCTCCCACCAGCCGAAGTGGTACCCGGCGATCCGGCGCATCGACTCGGGCAGTGTCCCGATCGCGGAGCGCAGCGCCGGGTCGACCAGCGTCCGCGTCCGGACCAGCACGTCGGCGACCTGGTGGCCCTCCCGGCTGCCGCGGTCGAGTGTGAAGATCCCCATGTGTGTTCCTCCCCCGGATCGTCGGGCTCTTTCGGTGGGCCTTCCACGAGGCCGTACCGAGCCCCTCCCCCGGCCCCGGTCGGGGGGTTTTCCAATACAGGCGGTCAGCCGGGGCCTGGTCGCGAAATTCGACCGACCGCACCCCGCTTTCCGATCAGAATCCGCACCGGCCAGAAATCGACCGGACTGAATCAGTCGCGCGGACGCGCGATATCGACGTTCTCCAGTACGCCGATCGCATCCGGAACCAGAATGGCGACCGAGTAGTAGGCGCTGACCAGATAGGAGATGATCGCCTTCTCGTTGATGCCCATGAACCGCACCGAGAGACTCGGCTGGTACTCGTCCGGAATTCCGGTCTGATGCAGGCCGACGACGCCCTGGTTGTCCTCCCCGGTACGGAGCGCGATGATCGAGCTGGTGTGCCCGTCCACGATCGGGATCTTGTTGCAGGAGAAGATCGGCACACCGCGCCAGGCCGGGACCTGCTGACCGTGGACCTCGGTCGGCGTCGGGTAGAGGCCGCGCTTGCTGCACTCCCGGCCGAAGGCGGCGATCGCCTTCGGGTGGGCGAGGAACATCTTGGTGCCCCGGCGGCGGCTGAGCAGGTCGTCCATGTCGTCCGGGGTGGGCGGGCCGGAGTGGGTCTGGATCCGCTGGTCGTACTCGGCGTTCTGCAACAGGCCGAAGTCGCGGTTGTTGATCAACTCGTACTCCTGGCACTCACGGAGCGCCTCGATGGTCAGCCGCAGCTGCTGCTCGATCTGGTTCATCGGCTGGTTGTAGAGATCGGCCACCCGACTGTGGACCTGGAGCACCGTCTGGGCGACGCTCAGCTCGTACTCGCGCGGAGCGAGCTCGTAGTCCACGTACGTGGCGGGGAGTTCGATCTCGCCCTCGTGGCCCGCAGCCAGCTCGATCTCGGCCTCGCCGTGCTTGTTCTGCGACTGCTGCGCGTCGGCCAGGTAGGCGGCGATCTGGTCGCGCAGCGCCTCGGAGCGGTTCACCAACTGCTGGAACGCGGCCCAGGGCAGCACGAGCACCGTACCGGCCGTGGCGGCCTTGACCGAGTACCCCCAGAGCGCGTCGGCCTGGTGGACGGCCTCGTCGCCGAGGTGGTCGCCGTCGGCCAGCACGCCGAGCACGGTGGTCTCGCCGTACTTGCCGTTGCCGATCCTGTTCACCTTGCCGTGCGCGATCAGGAAGACCTCGTCGATCGGCTGGCCGGCCTCGACGAGCACCTCACCCGCCGCGAAGTCCCGCTGGACGAACCGCCCCGCCAGCTCCTCCAGCACCGCGTCGTCCTCGAGGCCCCGCAGCACGGGCACCTCGCGCAGCGACGGCGGGACGACCCTGACCTCCGCGCCGGTCTTCACGAAACTCACCCGGCCGCGCCCCACCGCGTAGCTCAGCCGGCGGTTCACCCGGTAGGTACCACCCGAGACCTGCACCCACGGCAGCGTCTTGAGCAGCCAGCGGGAGCTGATGCCCTGCATCTGCGGCTCGGACTTGGTGGTCGTGGCCAGATTCCGCGCGCCGGCGGTGGTCAGGCTGGTCTGCTGCCGGTCCTGCGGCTGGCCGCTCTGAGCAGGAATACCGAGATTTGTTTCGGTCGTCATTAGAGAGAGCCTCCGCATGAGCGCATGAAGTATCGCTTTACTGCACACATGCTGCGCCCAACCGGAGCCATTCGCAATCACTCTTTCGAGTGGCGGGAATAGGTGCCGAATTAGTACGACTGGTTCACCTGTTCAATTAGCTGGTCGGCCACCTTGTCGAGTCGGCGGAAATTCAGCACGTCAGGACCCTGGGGAGTAGCGAGCGAAGATCGAACAGTCGTACCCGAACGGCCGGGGTCGCGAACCCACCGCCACCCCGACCGTCGGCGCACACCCACGTGCGTACGCCTGCCTACGCACGCCTGTGCCTGCGTACGCCTGTCCGCCTGCCGACGCAGCCCTGCCAGCGCGGACCCACCCGCCGGCACTCCTGCAGATGCCCCTACAGGTGGTCCCTCAGGTACTCCGAAACGTTCCGGCACCATCCGGCGAGCTCCTCGCGGTGGTGCAGCTGCCCCTGGCACAGGGCGGCGACCTGCGCGTCGGTGAGCCGGTCGGGGCTGCGCACCTCCAACAGGTGCGAAACCTCCCGCAGCGTCGTCGACAGCCGCTCGGCATCCGCATGGCTGAGCATCACCAGCGCGTCGGTGTGGCCAATCGTCATGGAACCAGGCATCGAGCCCTCCTACAGTCGGCCCCCTGTCCGATCGGTTCCCCGTCCTGCGGGATCCCGTCCGGCCGGACCCGCGTCCGCCCGGACCCCCGTCCACGGTACGGCCGCCGACACGACGACTGCATCCGGTGCGCACCTCCGGCGCCGAGGACGGCTGCCGCGCTATCAACAGAAGGGCAAATAGGGACAAAACCTTTCATTGGAGTCCGCCATGCCGCTTCTCACCCGAGCCCCGCAGCAGTTCTTGCTCGCCCCCGACGATTCCGGCCTGATCGCCGAGATCGAGGCGTACCTGGCTTCCCTGCCGACCCCCGCGCGCACCGCCGTCCCGTACGTCTGCGCCCTCGGGAGCGTCCGCCGGCCCTGGAACGCCGGCCATCCGGAGCCCCGGTCGACCCTGCTGGACCGGATCGCCCGCCGTCCGCCCCGCCCGGTCCCGGTCAGCGTGGCCGACCATCTGCGGCTCACCTCCCACTACATCGCCTTCCACGGCTGGCTCCAGGGCGCGATGTGGGACGAGGCCGGACGGGTCTGCCTGCTCGGCGCGCAGGCGGCGGTACTCGCCCACGGGTACGGCACACCGGACCACGTCCGCCGCGGCCGCGTCCAGGTGATGGAGGTGCTGCACGGCACCGGGTACCCGGTGGCCTCCCCCGACGAGTACAACGACGCCCCGACCACCCGCCAGGCCGACGTCCACCGGCTGCTCGACCGGGCCGCGAGCCGGGCGTCCGGCCTGGGCATCTAGCGGGGCGGGCCTCCGGGCCCGCCCCCGGCCGGCGCTCCGGGGCACCGCCGCTCCACCGAGCCGGACGTCGCCGCTTCGCCAGGCCGCGCCCGGGCGGTGTACGGTCGGGTGTCGTTCGCTGGACCGGGGAAACGTGAAGGGAGTGGGGTGCCGATGGCCCCGCGCCGGAGCGCCGATCCCGCGGCCCGGACCTTCGTCGAGGAGGCCCGCCGCCGCCAGATCATCGAGTGCACGATCGACCTGATCTCCACCCGCGGCTACCCCGCGACCTCGCTCTCGGCCATCGCCGAGGAGGCCGGCATCTCCAAGTCGGCGGTGCTGTACCACTTCTCCTCCAAGGACAACGTCACCCGGGCGACGCTCGACCACGTCTTCGAGCAGTTCGCCGGGTACGTCCGGGAGCGGGTGGCAGCGGAGTCCGATCCGCTCGACGCCGTGATCGCCTACCTGCGCGCATTGATCGGCTACCAGCAGGCCAACCGGCGCCACGTCCGGGTGATCACTGAGATGCTGCTGGACGACCGAGGCGGCACCCAGCTGAAGAACCCCGGTTCACATGACACCCGCGGCCGCTGGCAGGAGCTGGCCGCCCTGCTCGCCGCCGGCCAGCGAGCCGGCCGCCTGCGCGAGTTCGACACCCAGGTGACGGCGCTGGCCATCGGCGGCGCGATCGACGGCGTCATCTCGCACTGGCTGGTCCACCCCGAGCTCGATCTCGACGCCGCCACCGCCGAGTTGGAGACCTTCACCCTCAACGCCATCCGACCGCCCGAGTAGCCACCACGTTCCAGCGCCCGAGGGACTCGCCTCCAGCCCGCCGCACCGGCAAGCGAGTTCACCGTGGTCGCCGCGCTCGCCCGCTGCGCTTGGGATCCTTCTTGCGACGCGCCATCAGATCCGGTGCGAAGCACTTGCCTTCCGCCCGGTGCGGCCCTCACGCCGCCACGGCGGCTACCGCCGCGCGAAGGCGGGTGCACGTTCGGGACGGATGCCGATGCCGCCGAGGTAACCCGTCACGCTGCGCAGCGCCGGCACCCGCTGCATCAAGCGGATCGGAACCGGCAGGCGCTCGGTGTCGAGCGTGCCGCTGAGGGCGGGGCCGTGCATCATGTCGTGGTCGCCCAACTGCATCTTCTGCACGAAGGCCGTCGGCAGCCAGCGCCGCTTCTGCACCCGCGCCAGATCGGCGGGTCGGACGTGGCCTCGGCGCAGTGGGTCCGCGAGGATCCGGGCCGCCGCGACGGCGTCCTGCACCGCGAGGTTGACCCCGACACCGCCGACCGGGGACATGGTGTGCGCGGCGTCACCGATGCACAGCAGGCCCTCCCGGTACCAGCAAGGAAGCCGGCCCATCGTCACCTCCAGCAGTTTGACGTCCTCCCAGGACTCGATCGCGTCCGTCACCTCGGCGCCCCAGCCGAACAGTTCGCCCAGCTCGTCACGGAACCACTGGATCCCCTGGGCCCGGAGCCCGGCGTCGCGGCCCTTGGGGATGAGGTACGAGGTCTGGTAGTAGTCGCCGCGGTCCATGGTGGCCGCGACCCGCCCGCTGCGGACCTGCCCGAAGACCCGGCCCGCCTTGTCGCCGTCGGGCCGCAGGACCGGGACCCGCACCTGCCAGACGTCCATCGGCACCTCGAACCAGTCGGGGCGCATCCCGGCCTCCCAGCGGACCTCCGAGTCCCGGCCGTCGCAGGCGACCACCAGGTCGGCCGCGAGCTCGCCGGGCAACCCGGCCCCGTCCACGTACTGAACGCCCGTCACCCGGCCGCGGTCGGTGCGCAGGCCGGTGAACGCGGTACGCATCCGCAGGGTGAACGAGGGCTCCTCGGCGGCGGCTTCGGCGAGCAGGTTGAGGAAGTCCCACTGCGGGACCATGGCGATGTACTTGTGCGGACCGGGGATCCAGCGGCAGTCGGCCATGGTGACGGTGTGTTCGCCGATGTTCATCTGCATCTCCTCCAGCCTGCGGGCCGGAAGTTGGGCGAACCTACGGCCGAGGCCGAGTTCGTCCAGCAGTCGCAGGGTGGAGGGGTGGATGGTGTCGCCCCGGAAGTCCCGCAGGAAGTCCCCGTGCTTCTCCAGCACGGTCACCTCGACTCCGGCCCTGGCCAGCAGCAGCCCGAGCATCATCCCCGCCGGGCCGCCGCCCACCACACAGCACGTCGTCCGTTCCATGTCCACGCTCCCCTCGCAGCAAGGCAATGACCGAGCGGTCAGTTAACTGACCGCTCGGTCAGACTAGCACCGGCAATCGGGGACGCCAGGGCACCGGGGGGCCGCCCCTCCACCCGGACGCCAACACCGGGCACACCACCCCCTGAACCAACTCCCCTCGGCCCCAGGCGGGTCAACCGACACAAGCGCCAGTCGACCGGCCGGCCCGTACACGCCCCCGATCGGATCGCGCAACACCTGGAGCGGCCGCGCGGCACTCCCGCCCACCGCCGACATCACCCCGGGACCTGATGGGCACCGCCAGATCGCGGCCACGACGAAGGCCGAGACGCGCGCAGCGCAGGAGAAGCAGCGCGAGGCGAGGGGCCGCGCGAACCGACCACCGGAGCGGCGCCCGATCTCGAGCGGGACCGGGAAGCCGCCCGGCTCCGTGACCACGGTGCCGCGCCAGCCGCAACCTGCGCAGCCCTCCGCCGAGAGTCGCACACCTACGCCTACCGACACCCCGACACCACTCCGACCTGCGGAGATTGCTTCGCCTTCGTACAACCGCGGCTACGAACCGCGGCACCCGGGGAGGAGATCCGCCTCCTTCGACGCCCCATCACCTACACTGTCGCCGTCACACAAAGTGAGGGATCATGTGAGTAGCGTGAATGAAGCACCACGAAGGTCGCGGCGTCACCTCGTACTCCGCGGATCACTGATCGCCGCGCTCGTCGTGCAGTTGGCCGCGCTCGTCTCCCAGCAAATGCAGATCGACGATCTGCAGGCTCAGCGCATCGGCGAGCTGCAGGGAGAGCACATCGTGCACGGCCCCTCCGGTCCGCCCGGCCCCTCCGGTCCGCCCGGCCCCCAAGGCCTGCAAGGCAGGGACGGGAAGGACGGGAAGGACGGGAAGGACGGACAGGACGGGGAGAACGGCGAGAACGGGCGAGAGGGACGAGACGGGACCGACGGCAAGGAGGGCAAGGAGGGCAAGGACGGCAAGGACGGACAGAACGCTGCCGCTGCCGCCGAGCCATCGCCGAGCGAATCCCACCACGACAAGCCCCCCTGGAACAGGGGACCCCTCCCCGGCGACTCCTTCGGCATTCACAGTTCCCGATGGCCCCTGGTTCCGCAGTCCATGGGCCCGCAGGTACGGAGTTGAAGCAATCTCCGCATGCCAGAGCAGCGTTGGGAGGCCGAGAGACATAGGCGCACGACTCCCGGCAGAGAGCTGCGCAGATTGCGGCTGAGGGCGTACCCGTGACCGCGTACGTCAACAGTGCGGCCGTCGCCTACTCGTTGCGCACCGAGGGCCTTCGCGCCCCACTCCGAACCGTCCGGCCGCGAAGTCGGTGGCCTGACCCGATCAAGCGCCCCGCGACCGGCCTCGCCGACAAGCTCGGCGAAGCCATCCGCGGGGCGCTTGGCGACGAGGATCCACCAGCCGGTTCCGGCACGGCAGTGGCACGGCCGTCCTGGCGACCCGCACCGCTCGAACAACGACGAAGGGCTGGCCCCCCGGGATCACCCTCGTGAACCGGCCCTTCGTACGTGCTGCAGGGTCTCAAGCAGAGAGCCCCCTGTCGGGTTCGAACCGACGACCCCCGCTTTACAAGAAATCCGAGGTCCCTCACGGTCCACCATTCGGTGTCTCCCTGTTTTCCCCTCCGCAGAGGGCAGGTGCCTGATGAGTCGACCACTAGGTCTCACGAGGCTTCACGATCCTTGTGTCCCCACCCCGTCCTCACCTGGCCATCGCAGGACGCCCCCTTCCGGCTCCTCCGTCAGGCTCCCCCAGGTCAGCCCCGACGACGAACCCAGCGACCAGGGATCTGACCTTCCAGAGCACAAACGGCTCCACCCCACTGCTCGGGGGCGGAGCCGTTTCCCGCTCTCGCGGGTTCGGCGCCAAGGCGGTCTCCTGAGCCAGCCCAAGCCGACACCGGCCTACTCACCGTCTGGCCGCCCGAGCACATCCACGCCGCGCCACGTTCCCCCAAGGGACGGTCCAGGGTTGATCTCAGGGCGATCACTGATGGATGACGACGGCCGCAGTCAGCAGAGTTGGCGAGGTCAACACGTCCCAACTGTGCCGTTGAGGAGAAACTGGATGCGCATCCGCCGCGTAGTCACCACCCTCGCCCTGGCCACTGTGCTCACGGCCGGCGCGGCTGCGTCCGTAGCCACCGCCGCACCAATTCCCAGCACCTCGCCATCCGCCGCGCCGACCATTCAGGAGATCCTCGGCCACCTGCCCGACGACGTCGTAGCCGGCGCGCTGGTCCGGCAGGACGGCGCGAGCGCCACCGCCGGCCCGGTCACCGCCGACGCGTACATCCGGATCGGCAGTGTCACCAAGGTGTTCACCAACACGGTGGTCCTCCAACTCGTCGCCGAACACCGAATCGGCTTGGACTCACCGGCCCGGCAGTACGTCCCCGAGGTACTGCCCGAGGCGTACGGCCACGTCACCGTGCGCCAGCTCCTCGACCACACGAGCGGCCTGCCCAAGCCCGCCCAGACCCCAAGCCCGGCCGACGGACCCGGATGGCAGCTCAAGTCCGTGGCACCCGCGGACTTCCTGCGCGAGTCGTTCGCCGCCGCCGACGCGCCGCCTGCACCCCAGCGCGAGCAGCAGTACAACGGGCTCAACTCCTTGGTCCTCGGCCTGATCGTCGAGAAGGTCACCGGCCACTCCTTCACCACCGAACTCGAGCGCCGGATCATCCGGCCGCTGCACCTGAGCCACACCAGCCTGCCCGCGGCCGACGACCCGGCGATCCCCTCGCCCCACGCGGAGGTGTACCTGGACGGACAGGACGTGACCGGGCAGAGCCCTTACCCCTGGGCCGAGGGGGGCATGATCTCCACCGCCGCCGACCTGGACCACTTCCTCACCGCGCTGTTCCGGGGGCGCCTGCTCCCGCCTGCGCAGCAGAAGCTGGTGTTCGAGGTGCCAAAGGTGTCGAACGGCCCCGACAACACCAACTGCGCCGGTAACGACGCCTGCTACAGCGTCGGCGGGCTCATGCGCTACAAGCTCCCGGATGGCGAGTACGCCTGGGGCAAGACCGGTTCCCGTCCCGGCTGGGACAACGGAATCTTCGCCACCCGCGACCTCCGGCACCGCGTGGTGTACTCCCTGAACCCGACGGGGAGCGGCAACGACCTGCCGTACATCAAGGCGCTCGTCAACACCGGGCTCGCCAACTGAGAACGGACTGTTCGCCCAAGAAACGCACCCTAGGCGCTGGACTGCGCTGATGCGGTTGGCCGTGGTGTTCCTCCTTCGCTTATGGCTCCGCCCCGGCCTGTTGGCCGGGGCGGAGAGGTCGGTGTGGTGATGCTCGGGGTGGTCGTGTCCTTCCTGCGCTCGCGGCCGCTGTGGCCTCGCGCGCGAGGCGGCTTCGGCGGCGGTCCTGGTACTGCGCCTGACGGCAGGCGTCGCAGACCCGCTCTCCGTGGCGCGAGTGCGCTCGGGCTCCAGCCGGGGTACCGCACGACTACACCGAGGGCGTCATCATCCCGAAGTGCGTCCGGCCCAAGCCGCTCGTGTGGACGCCAGCCGTGAAGGCGTACCGCGAGACAGGGAAGATCCCCGGGCCCGTCGTGGTGTGGACCCCCGAACAGGCCGGGCGGTTCCTCGACCTGGTCGCCGAGCACCGTCTGTACCCGCTTCTTCCACCCCAAGGCCTTTGGGAACTCCGACGCGGGGAAGCTGTCGGCCTCGGCCTGCCCTGGGCCGAGACCGACATCGACGAACTCGGCACCATCCACGTCAGCGAGCAGTTGGTCACCGACTCCGTGGAGGTCTGGGAGGACACCCCAAGAGTGACAGCGACGAGAAGACCATCACCCTCGATTCCGAGACGTGGCGGCTCCAACGCGCCTGGCGGGAACGCCAGCAGGTCGAGCGGGAGGAGTGAAGAAAGACGACGCGGAAGCGTGGACGAAGTCGGGGAGGGTCTTCATTACCTGGGAGGACGGCACGCCCTACCACCCGGACTACGATTGCCGGGGTTCGACAGGGCCAACGCCGAAGCCCCTCCCACGGTCGTCCCACGCGCTGCTGCCTCCGACACCGCCGAGACGTCTGACGACGTTACTGACGCCGTCATGGCGATCGTGCGGAAGCTGGCACCCGCCGCCGAGGTGCTGCTCCCCGAGGCAGCGGCCTCGATCGTCGCCAGAGTGCAGGGCTCCGTTCTCAACACCATCCTGACCCACCATCGGTTCGACCCCCCTCGCTTCCGCCTCGCCGCCAACGGGGAGCAGGTGCCCGCGCACACGTACTCCCGGCCGATCACCACCCGGCGGAGCACCGTCTGGCACCAGTTCCAGCCCTTTTCGTAGGTGGAGATCATTTCGTCCCGGCGGTGGGCAGGAGAGCAGCCGGACCAAGTACCCGTGGGAGCTCGCACTGGCGGCGGTCGAGCGGGCCTGGGCGGAGTCGGTACGGCGTGACACCCCTGGCAGCAGCTCACCCCACGTATAGTGCAGGCGTTTTGGGGAACTGATGACCACGTCGCCGAGGAGGCCGTTGCATGGAGCCCGTCACGCTGATCACTGGTGGATCGACCGGAATCGGTGCCGCCACCGCCCGCACCCTCCTCAAGCAGGGCCACCGTGTGGCGGTCACCGGACGTGACGCGGGCAAGCTGGCCGCCTTCGCCGCTTCGGCCGGAGCGGGTGAGCGGCTGCTGACGATCACTGGTGACGCCGCCGAGGCGGCGGACGTCGCCGCCGCCGTGCGCCGCGTGGTTCAGGCGTGGGGCCGACTGGACAACGTCATTGCCAACGCCGGTTTCTCGCTGCCCGGCAACCTGGAGAGCCACGCCCCCGAGGACATGCGCGCCATGGTCCTCACCAACGTTCTGGGCCCGGCCCTGCTGGTGCGCGAGACCCTGCCGCAGTTGAGGGCATCCAAGGGCCGGATCGTGTTCATCGGTTCCGTCGCCGGGGTGCGCAACACGCCCGGCAACCTGTACTCGGTCACCAAGTGGGCTGCGCACGCGCTGGCCGAGAACACCCGGCTGCTGGTCGGCAAGGACCGAGTCGGCGTGACCGTCGTCGCCCCCGGAGTGGTGGACACCGCGTTCTGGGCCGAGCGCGGCGGCACCCCTGAGGAGGCGATGACCCCCGAGCAGATCGCGGCCACGATCGCCTTCGCGCTCAACCAGCCTGCGGGCGTGGACATCAACCAGATCACCATGCGGCCGACCGGGCAGCTTGGCTGACGCGAGTACGGCGATCGAAGCGGAGCTGAAAGCCGTCGTCCGCGATGCCGAGGGCGTCGTAGCGCAGCTGGAGGAGGCGTACGGCCCCGGGGCGCGCGGGGCTCTGGCAAGACTTTCGTAGCCAGAGATCATCCTGGATCAGCGCCCCGTGTACCGGCGGCGCAGGCGAGCGATCAGTACGACTCGGTGGCGGAGAAGCGGGACGCTGGCACGGCCTCCCATCATGCGCTTCTGGAGCTTCACGTCGGTGATCCGGCCCTCGTTGACGCGGGAGTTGTGAGGCATCGTGATGCCCTGGGCGACCGCGTGCTGGTCCTCGCGCAGGGCGGTGGCCATACCGGCGAGGGGCGCCAGCCCGCTGTTGGCGGCAGCGCGTCCGTGAGGATCTTCTGGCCGCCGGGATGGCGTTGCAGTCGTCCCACTACTCGTTGCGTGCCTGGTCACGCTGGTACGGGTGGTGATCCAGGGACGGTTGGACTCGTTGCGGGCAAGTGACCCGTCCCCGCTCTGAGCTGGGCAGGGACGCGTGATACGAGTGGTGGAGGGTCAGGTGCCGGTGGCGAGTTGCTCGACGGGTTCCGGGCAGTAGCGGCTCCAGGGGTCCAGGAAGCTGTTACGGGTGAAGCCCTTGCGCTGGGTGTCGCGGTCGAAGCCGATGCTCGCCGAGCTGATGCCGTAGTCCTTGAGCAGGAGCTGCAGCCCGCGTGCGGTCAGACCGTTGATGCCGTACTCGGCCCAGGGCGCCTCGCTGTCGGCGTTCAGGGCCGTCAGGATGTGCTCGGCGGACAGTGCGTCCGGGTTGCCTCCGGCGGCGAAGACGCGGCGGATGTCGACGAGGATCCTGGTCTTCAGTCCGCCGTCCTCGTCCTGGCCGGACTCGTGCGCGACAGGCCGCGCGGGCGAGTGCGGGCCACTCACCTCCGGCGAGGTCGGCGACCGTCACCAGGGGCTCCCAAGTGTCGGCAGCGCGGTCGTCGACGGGCATGAGCGGTTCCATGTTGGCAGCCGTGCCGGTCAGCGGCACCAGCCAGGCGCGAAGGCCGTCGCGCAGTTCACCACCTTGTGGTCCGGGCCGGTCACCCGCAGGGTAGGCCGGTTGCGCTGGTGACCGGCGTTGAGCAGGCCGCGCAGGTCCTCGTTCTTCTCGGCCGCCTTGATGCTGCCGAACAAGGTGTCGGCCTCGGACCAGGAGTCCGAGGCCGGTGATCAAGCTCCCAGAAGGCCAAACCTGCAGCTCATCCGGGGTGGAAACGAGAGCCCCCTGTCGGGTTCGAACCGACGACCCCCGCTTTACAAGAGCGGTGCTCTGGCCAGCTGAGCTAAGGAGGCACGGTGGCCGTCCGCGGCGGACCACGGCGGCACCAGGGGCAGTCTACCGGGACGGGGGGCCGTGGTGGCGGCAGATATCAAGGTGACCGGTATGACCGGGCTGTCCCGGTTGTGATCCGATCGATGCCGAAATCGGGTGCTGTGGGGGGCTGACAGCGGATGAACCGGCGGGTAGCGTCGCCCGGAGTCGAATCCCGTCGGCTGGTTCAGACCATTGGCGGCGGGGTGGCGACAGGACAACCCAACCCTTTACTCGGATCGTCCGGCACGTTCCTGCCGGTGAAGGAGAGCACAGTCATGGCTTCTGTGACGTACGACAAGGCGACCCGCCTCTACCCGGGCGGGACCAAGCCGGCCGTCGACGCGCTGGACCTGCACATCGAGGACGGCGAGTTCCTCGTGCTGGTCGGCCCGTCCGGCTGCGGCAAGTCGACCAGCCTGCGGATGCTGGCCGGCCTGGAGGACGTCAACGGCGGCGCCATCCGGATCGGTGACCGGGACGTCACCCACCTGCCGCCGAAGGACCGGGACATCGCGATGGTGTTCCAGAACTACGCGCTGTACCCGCACATGACCGTCGCCGACAACATGGGTTTCGCGCTCAAGATCGCGGGCGTCAGCAAGGACGTGATCCGCACCAAGGTCGAGGAGGCCGCGAAGATCCTCGACCTCACCCAGTACCTGGACCGCAAGCCGAAGGCGCTCTCCGGCGGTCAGCGCCAGCGTGTCGCGATGGGCCGCGCGATCGTCCGCGAGCCGCAGGTCTTCCTGATGGACGAGCCGCTGTCCAACCTGGACGCCAAGCTGCGCGTCTCCACCCGCACCCAGATCGCCGGCCTGCAGCGCCGCCTGGGCATCACCACGGTGTACGTGACCCACGACCAGACCGAGGCCATGACCATGGGCGACCGGGTCGCGGTGCTCAAGGACGGCCTGCTGCAGCAGGTCGACACCCCCCGGGCGATGTACGACAGGCCCGCCAACGTCTTCGTGGCCGGCTTCATCGGCTCCCCGGCGATGAACCTGGTCGAGGTTCCGCTGGTGGACGGCGGCGTGAAGTTCGGCGGCTCGGTCGTCAACATCTCGCGTGAGGACCTGGCCGGCGCGGGCAACGACAAGACCGTGACCGTCGGCATCCGGCCGGAGCACTTCGAGATCGTCCCGGCGGGCGGCATCGAGGGCGTCGCGGTCACCGTCAACGTGGTCGAGGAGCTCGGCGCGGACGGCTTCGTCTACGGCACCACCAAGATCGGAGGCGCGGACCGGGACATCGTCGTGCGCGTGCACGGCCGCCAGGTCCCGCAGAAGGGCGAGACCATCCACGTGGTCCCGACCGGTGGCGAGGCGCACGTCTTCTCCAGCAGCACGGGCGAGCGCCTGAGCTCCTGAGCAACCGTGTGAGCCCCCGGCGGACGGTGTCCGCCGGGGGCTCACACATTGGCCTGCACGCGGCCCGTCCGCTCTGCGCACCGCCTTCGCGTCAACACGCCGTGCGGACGAACCGGGACACGCGTCACTCATTGGTGTAACGGAGTGCAACCTAAAGCGCACCGAGCGCTACTCTCCTGAACGTGAAACAGCTCGTTCGCCGTATCGGCCAGACCGTCGCCCTCACCCTCCCCGTGATCCTGGTGACCACCGGGACCCTCGCCGTGACCCATGTCCCCTGGGCCCAGCCGACCAGGCTGGACCAGCAGGTGGTCGCGGCGTCCAGCGGCGACGGCACCATCGGCCGCAGCACCACGACCACCGGCACCGAAGGGCTCTCCCCGCAGGACGCCCTCCGCGCCGACCTGATGGACGAGCTCCGCAACCACACCCCGGGCACGGCGCTCGACCTGCTGGAACGCACCATGCGCGAGAAGCCGTCCCTCACCCCGTACTGCAGCAACCTCGCCGCGGACCTCGGGCGCGCCGCCGTCCGCAAGTACCAGGGCGACGTCCAGCGGGCCCGCTCCTTCGCCCGCCCGGTCTGCGACGGCTCGTTCGCGGCGGGCGTGGCCGGCTGACCCCGGCGGCCGGGACCGCCGGTTGCCGCCGCTGGGCTCTCCGGCACCGGCCGGGGACCTTATCGTTCTCGGCATGACCGTCCCCGCACCGATCTCGCCGTGACCGCCCCGGCCTCCCGCTCCGCCCCACGGGTGGTCCCGCCGGCCGTGACCCAGGCCGTCATCCTGGCCGGCGGCCAGGGTGCCCGGCTGCGCCCGTACACCGACGACCGCCCGAAGCCGCTGGTCGAGATCCCCGGGACCGGAATACCGATCGTCGGGCACCAGCTGACCTGGCTAGCCGCCGAGGGTGTCACTGACGTGGTTATCTCCTGCGGGCACCTGGCCGGGGTGCTCCAGGAGTGGCTGGACAAGGCCGACCTGTCGTTGAACGTCTGCACGGTCGTGGAGGCGGAGCCGCTCGGACGCGGCGGCGGTCTGAAGTACGCCTCGAAGGCGCTGCCCCACCCGGACGAGCCCTGGTACGCCGCCAACGGCGACATCTGGACCCGCTTCAGCCTCCGCGACATGGCCGCCTTCCACCATGAGCGCGACGCCGTCGCCACCCTCGCACTGGCCCGGCCGCGCATCCCGTGGGGCGCCGTGGAGACCGACCGGTTCGGCAACGTACTGGACTTCATCGAGGCACCGCCTTCCCCGTTCCTGATCAACGCCGGCCTGTACGTCTTCGGGCCGGAGTTCCACGAGCTGCTCCCGGACGTCGGGGACCACGAGCGCACCACCTTCCCGCAGCTCGCCCGCAGCAGGCGGCTCGCGGGGTACCAGCTGCCGCAGGGGTGCTACTGGCGGGCCATCGACACCGTGAAGGACCTCACCGAGGCCGCCAGGGAGCTCTCCTCGGGCGGGTGAGGCGCGCGGGCGGCGGCCCCGGGGGCTCGGGCCCGGCACGGGCGGGCGGTGCCTCCTCCCCAAGCCCCGGGACGACCCCGGAAACGGAGAACTGCCGGGCCCCTCCGTTCGGGAGGGGCCCGGCAGCCGCGGCCGGGGGCAGCCGTACCGTCAGACGGTGGTGCCGCCCGGCCTGGCGCCGTAATGTGCGCCGTTCATGCCGAGCGCGGGGAGCGGTCCGCTGCCCAGGACCCCGCCGAGCAGGCCGCCGCTCGAGGAGGCCGGCTTCGGGGTGGACCCGCCCGTGCCGGAACCCGAGCCGGGCGAACTCCCGCTGCGGCTGCCCGCGCCACTGCTGGAACCCGTCCCGGTGCCCGCGCCCTCGCCGCCGGCCGAGCTCCGGTCCGGCCTCGCGCTGTGTGTCTTCCCGCTCCTGCTGGAGGAGGCGGACGGGGAGGCCGAGGGGGCGGACGACGGGGACCGCGAGGCCGAGGCGGCCGAGCTGGACACGGGCGCCGGCACCGGCGCCGGCATGACCGGGGAGACCGGCCCCGAGGACGGCCCGTTGCCGGGCCACACCGGCGTTCCGTAGTCGGGCGACGGCTTGGCCGGACCGGGGACGGGCCGGCCGCTGGTACGGACCGCCGCGCCCAGCACGGAACCGAGCAGCAGGGTCGTCCCGATCACCAGGGTGGTCACCACTGCACCCCGGCGCAGGATCCGGCGGCGCAGCGCGGCCGGCGCGTCGGAGCCGTACCGGCGCCAGGCCTCCAGCGCGATCCGCCCGTCCAGGGAGCCGAACGGGGCACCGGCGATCAGCAGCGGGCTCCAGGCGGCCAGGAAGATCAGGTCGGGCGCGTCGTAGACCGGCACGGCCCGCCAGCTGACGGTGAACAGCAGGGCCGCGGAGAGCACCGTCGCGGCGCCGGCCGCGAGCCGCTGCCAGAGCCCGAGGATCGACAGGACGCCCACCACGACCTCGGTGAACGCCACGCCGAGCCCGGACCCGACGGGATGCGCCATGGCGAAGTCGAGCAGCGGCTGCGCCGCCTTCCAGGGGTGGAGCGAGCCGAGCCAGCGCATCATCGAGCCGCGCTGGCCGCCGTCGAAGTACACCGGGTCGCAGAGCTTGCTGAAGCCGGCGTAGACCGAGAGCGAGCCGAGCAGCACGCGCAGCGGCAGCAGCACCAGGCCGAGGTCGACCTTCCGGCCCGGGTACCAGGCGTGCCGGTTCTCCCCGCCGACCGGGTGGCTGACCTCGGGCAGCTCGCCACCGGGCGTCCACGGGGGCCGCATCCGCATGCCCGGGGCCGGCGCGGGGGCCCCGTACGAGCCACCGGCGCGGCCGTGGCCGCGGCCCTCGGGCGAGCCCGGCTGCTTGGGCACCGCCTGCCCGTACTGCTCGGGCTGCCCGTACGGGTCCCGGTACGGCCCGGAGGGCGGGAACGGCTCCAGTCGCTGGGTGTCCTCCACCCCGAGCGGGACCGGGCCGCTGCCGGGCGCGGCCGCCGGGGCGGGCACGGTGTTGAGGCGGACGGCGTCCAGCAGCTGGGTCGCCGCCAGGTCGCCCGGCGCGGCCTGCCCGGTCCAGGTGACGGCGGTGACCCGGCCCTTGCGCCGCACGGGCGTACCGACCGAGCCGACCGAAGACCCGGCGGTGCCGACCGCACCGACACCCGCCAGCGCCGCCGCGAACGCCGAACCGTCCACCACCACGTGCGGGGTGACCAGCGGCCTGCCGCCGAGGCTCTGCGTGCCGTACGGGTCGCCGAAGGCCGCACCGGCCGGGGACTCGATCAGCGAGGCCCCCGGGGTGGTGAGCCGCACCCGGAAGCTGGCCTGGGTGCTGCTCAGCCTGGCCGGGTCGGACGGCACCTTGACCGTGTTGAGGCTGGGCTCGTCGTCTATCCCAGCCGTGCCGCCCTGCCTCGGGCGCCGAGGTGTTCTGGTGTCCACACCCGTCTAACCGGGTGACGGCCGCTTAGGACACTCTCCCGGGTGGATTCCTGGCGGTGATTGAAGTGATCATGCGCAAACCGATCGGGCCCGGTCAGGCCCGATCGGTTGACGGTCACAAAGTCGCCGGTCGAGAACCGGCGACGCCGGTCAGCGCTTGGCGCGCAGCCGCGCGGCCTCGTACAGCACGATGCCCGCGGCGACACCGGCGTTCAGCGACTCGGTCTCACCCGGCATCGGGATCCGCACCCGGATGTCGCAGGTCTCGGAGACCAGCCGGGACAGGCCACGGCCCTCGCTGCCCGCGACGATCACGACCGGGCCGGTGAGCGCGTCCAGGTCACCGATCTCGGCCTCGCCGTCGGCGGCCAGGCCGACGACCATCAGACCGGCCTTCTGGTATGCCTCCAGGGCCCGGGTGAGGTTGGTGGCCCGGGCGACGGGCAGCCGCGCCGCCGCACCGGAGGAGGTCTTCCAGGCGCCGGCCGTCATACCGGCGGCCCGGCGCTCGGGGATGACCACGCCGTGCGCACCGAAGGCAGCGGCGGAACGGACCACGGCACCCAGGTTGCGGGAGTCGGTGACCCCGTCCAGCGCCATGATCAGCGCGTCCTGGCCGACGTTGGCGGCCTCGTCCAGCAGATCGTCGGGGTGCGCGTACTCGTACGGCGGGACCTGGAGCACCAGACCCTGGTGGTTGAGCCCGCCGGTCATCTGGTCCAGCTGCGCACGCGGGGCCTCCATCAGCGGGACGCCGCGCTCGTTGGCGGCCTGAAAGGCCTCGCGGACGCGGTCGTCGGTGTCGATGAACTGCATCACGTAAAGCGCGTTGGCCGGGACGCCGCCCTGCAGCGCCTCGACCACCGAGTTGCGGCCGACCACCAGCTCGGCCGCGCCCGCTCCACCGCGCCCGCCCCGGCCGCCGGCCCCCGCGCGGCGCATGCCGGCGCGTGCCTTGGCGTCCCGCTCGCGCTTCAGCGCGGCGTTGGCGGCACGCTGCTTGGGGTGGCCCTTGCGGGCCTCACCGGGCGGGGTCGGGCCCTTGCCCTGGAGTGCCTTCCGGCTGTGGCCGCCGGTCCCGACACTCGCGCCCTTCTTGGATCCGGGGTTGCGGCGGTTCCTGCGCTGGCTGTTGCCGGCCATGGCTGTACTTCCTGTCTGTCCGTCATGCCGGGCGGCCGATTCCCGCCCGCGGCATGCTCTGCGTCATGTGGGCCCCTCCCCGCCCGCTGCCGGACAAGGAGGGAGGGCCGCACCGGTCCGGTACGGCCCACCCTCACCCCTTCGGCGCCCAGGCGCCCAAGGGGTTACTGGTTGTTGATGATCCAGCGCGGGCCGGACGGGGTGTCCTCGATGGTGAGGCCCGCCTGCGAGAGCTGGTCGCGGATGGCGTCCGCCGTCGCGAAGTCCTTGCGCACCCGGGCCGCCTGCCGCTGCTCCAGCACCAGCTGGACCAGCGAGTCCACCACGCCGTGGAGGTCGTCGCCCCGGTCGGTCCCGGCCCAGTGCTCGTCGAGCGGGTCGAGACCCAGTACTCCGAGCATCGCACGGACCTCGGCGAGACGCGCCACCGCGCTCTCCTTGTCGTCCGCGGTGAGCGCGCTGTTGCCCTGCCGGACCGCGGTGTGCACGACCGCGAGCGCCTGCGGCACCCCGAGGTCGTCGTCCATCGCCTCGGCGAAGGCCAGCGGCACCTCGGGCGCGGCGTCCACCCGGCCGCAGCGCTCGACCGCGCGCTCGATGAAGCCCTCGATCCGCCCGAAGCCGGTCTCCGCCTCGCGGATCGACTCCTCGCTGTACTCGATCATCGAGCGGTAGTGCGGGGCGGCCAGGTAGTAGCGGAGCACGATCGGCCGCCAGCGCTGGACCATCTCGGAGATCAGCACCGAGTTACCGAGCGACTTGCTCATCTTCTCGCCGCTCATGGTGACCCAGGCGTTGTGCACCCAGAAGTTGGCGAAGTCGTCGCCGAAGGCGCGGGACTGGGCGATCTCGTTCTCGTGGTGCGGGAAGATCAGGTCGAGCCCGCCGCCGTGGATGTCGAAGGCCTTGCCCAGGTACTTGTGCGCCATGGCCGAGCACTCCAGGTGCCAGCCCGGGCGACCCCGGCCCCACGGAGTGTCCCAGCTGGGCTCCCCCGGCTTGGCCGCCTTCCACATCGCGAAGTCGCGCGGGTCCCGCTTGCCGGTCTCGCCCTCGCTCTCGGGCTGCAGCAGGTTCTCCAGCCGCTGGTTGGACAGCCCGAGGTACTGCGGGAAGGTGCCGACCGCGAAGTAGACGTTGCCCTCGGACTCGTACGCGTGCCCCTTCGCGATGAGCTTCCGCATCATCTCGATCATCTCGGGGACGTGTCCGGTGGCCCGGGGCTCGACCGAGGGCGGCAGGCAACCCAGCGCGGCGTAACCCTCGCTGAAGGCACGCTCGTTGGTGTACGCGATCTCGAACCACGGGGTACCGAGCTCGCGCTCCTTCTTGATCACCTTGTCGTCGATGTCCGTGACGTTGCGGACGAAGGTGACCTGGTAGCCGCGGTAGGTGAACCACCGGCGCATCACGTCGAAGTTGAGGTTGGACCGGATGTGTCCGATGTGCGGGGCCGCCTGGACGGTCGCCCCACACAGGTACATCGAGACACAGCCCGGTACAAGCGGGACGAAGTCGCGTACCTGGCGGGTGCTGGTGTCGTACAGGCGAAGGCTCACAGCGTCAAGCGTAGTGGGCGGCGGGGGGTGCCCCGCCACCTTTCCGGGACCCGATGCCCACTTCTTCCTCGGGTCCACGCCGATCGCTGCCGAACTCAGAAGCGGCCGACCACCTTGCGGGGCTTGATCCGGACCACCACCCGGACGTCGTCGGGACCGTCCATGTCGTAGTCCTTGCCCATGTACTTGTGGGCCAGCTCGTTGATCAGCTCCCGGGCGCCCTCCCGGCTCAGGGCCGCCTCGCCGCGCAGTTCGATGTAGGTGTAGGGCTGCTCCGGCGGGTTGACCACGACGGAGACCCGCGGGTCCCGGACCAGGTTGAGGTGTTTCCGGCGGCCCTCGACGGTGGAGAACAGGACGTCGTCGCCGTCCCGCTTCACCCAGACGACGGACGACTGCGGGCTGCCGTCGGGCAGCAGGGTGGTCACCACCGCGAAGGCCTTGCCGTCGAGCAGCGCCTTTGCCTGGTCGGGAAGTTCTGCGGTCATGAGTCGGACCTCTCCTCTGGTGCGGTGAACGGTCGGGCGGGCGGCGATCCGCCGCCCGCCCACGCTATCGACTCTCTTGCCGCACAGGGGGGTTGAACACTCGTCAGGCCGTAAATCGTCCCGGCCGGCGGTCAGATCCGGTACACCAGCGCGGTGGCGATCGCGGCCAGGCCCTCGCCCCGGCCGGTGAGGCCGAGCCCGTCCGTGGTGGTGCCGGAGACCGAGGCCGGGGCCCCGACCGCGGCCGACAGCGCGGCCTGCGCCTCGTCCCGGCGCTTGCCGATCTTCGGGCGGACGCCGATCACCTGGACCGAGACGTTGCCGATCTCGAAACCCGCCGCGCGCACCAGCCGGGCCGCCTCGGCGAGCAGGGTCACCCCGGCGGCGCCGGACCACTCCGGCCGGTCGGTCCCGAAGTGCGCGCCCAGGTCGCCGATCCCGGCGGCCGAGAAGAGCGCGTCGCACGCCGCGTGCGCGGCCACGTCGGCGTCCGAGTGCCCGGCCAGGCCGACCTCGGAGTCCGGCCAGTCGAGGCCGGCCACCCTGAGCGGCCGCCCCACCTCGAAGGCGTGCACGTCGGTGCCGATACCGATCCGCGGAATCAGCGGCTCAGAAACCATCGGAGGCCCTCCTGCGGGCGAGTACGGCCTCGGCGAGCACGAGGTCCAGCGGACGGGTGACCTTGAAGGCCTCCTCGTGGCCGGGCACCACGACCACCTGACCGCCGTAGCGCTCGACCAGACCTGCGTCGTCGGTGACCGGCGGCAGGCCGCCGCCGGCCTCCTCGGCCAGCGCCTTCCGGTGCACCTCGTGCAGGGTGTCCAGGCGGAAGCCCTGCGGGGTCTGTACCGCGCGCAACGTGGCGCGGTCGGGCGTGTCGAGCACCGGCTCGGGTGCTCCCGGCGTGGCGGCCGGAGTGACCTGCTTGACCGTGTCGGCCAGCGGCACGGCCGGCACGACGGCCTCGGCGCCCGCCCGGACGGCGGCGGCGACCGCGTCCACCACCTCCACCGGGACCAGCGGCCGGGCGGCGTCGTGCACCAGCACGATCCCGGTCCCGGCCGGGACCGCGGCCAGGCCAAGGCGCACCGACTCCTGTCGGGTCGCGCCACCGGCCACCACCCGGATGTCCTTGCCGTCCAGGCCGTGGCTGTCCAGCAGTGCGGCCACCCCGGCCACACCGTCCGGCGGCGCGGCGACCACCACCAGGCCGACCGCCCGGCTGCGCGCCAGCGCTCGGACCGCGTGCACCAGCAGGGGCACCCCGCCGAGCTCGCGCAGGGCCTTGGGCGCGCCCGGCCCAAGCCGTTCACCCCGCCCGGCGGCGGGTACGACGGCTGCTGCAACTGCTGCTGTGGCGTTCAGGTTTCACTCCTTCGCCGAAGTGGGTATGGCCATGGCGTGCGCGGCGGGTGCACAGCGCGGACCCCTTCCAACCGCAGACCCGTGGACCTACGCGGACCACCGGCACTACGCACCACCCCGGGCATCGGACCGTCCAGGTCCGGCCGTGGCTGTCCGGGCCGGCTCACCCGTTTCACTCGGATCCACCGAACCAGGGCGCCCGGCTGCGGGTACGCCGAAGCGCCCGAGGTGCCACCGCGCCACCCGCCCGGCGTACCGAACCGTGGTGGCGCGCCGACATCGGGCGCTGTGGCGTTCGCGGTGCTACCGGGAGGCCGGCCTCAGGAGGCCAGCACCTCGTCGAGCAGCGTCTCCGCCTTGTCCTCGTTGGTGTTCTCGGCCAGGGCCAGCTCGCTGACCAGGATCTGCCGGGCCTTGGCGAGCATCCGCTTCTCGCCGGCCGACAGTCCGCGCTCGCGCTCGCGACGCCACAGGTCGCGCACGACCTCGGCGACCTTGATGACGTCACCCGAAGCGAGCTTCTCCAGGTTTGCCTTGTAGCGGCGGGACCAGTTGGTGGGCTCTTCGGTGTACGGTGCACGCAGCACCTCGAAGACGCGGTCCAGACCCTCCTGGCCGACTACGTCGCGCACGCCGACGAACTCTGCGTTCTCCGCGGGCACGCGCAGCGTCAGGTCTCCCTGCTGCACCTTCAGCACCAGGTAGGTCTTGTCCACACCTTTGATCTGGCGAGTTTCGATGGCCTCGATCAGCGCAGCCCCGTGATGGGGGTAGACCACCGTGTCGCCAACCTTGAACGTCATGTGACAGGACCCCTTCCGTGGCTTTCCAGAATAACACGCTTTTCGGCGCACCCGAAGGGCGTTTCCGCAGGTCAGGGCGGGTCTCGGGGCTTGACAACCACCCCCTTCACGTGCTGCGACCGATGTTCGACGGAGGCTTCTCGCAGGTCGGAGGCGGTATGGAGGACCTGACGAAACCTCTGGCGACACTTCGGAAACCATGATTGGATCTTGAGTTTTTGCCGCACAGCGCGCCGCGCCCCATCGCGATCCCGGTCACACTCCGGTCCGCCGAGCCGCGGAGCCACGCCGAATGATCATCGTTAGTAAACGGTGCACCCGTGTCGACGAGGGGCGGGAAGCGCCGGAAGTGCGCTCCGGATGCGACACGGGGCCACCCCGTGAGAAGCGGATAAGCGTGGTCGGTAGTCTGAGCCCTGACTGACCACCCGACACGTGATCCAAGGAGAAGTCGCCGCCGTGAGCCGGAGCCTTCGACGCGGCGCCATCGCCGCCCTCGTCCTCGCAGCGATCGTCCCGCTGTCCGCCTGCGCCGCCGGGAACACCCCGGACACCCTGGAGATCAAGCCGGACAGCGCGGCCACCTCGCTGGGCGAGCACCTCAAGCTCAACAACATCGTGGTGGTGACCAAGGCCGATGCGATCGGCGACCAGACCGGCCCGGCCAACGTCTCGGTCAACATCGCCAACAACGGCACCACCCCCGAGACGCTGCAGTCGATCACGGTCGGCGAGGGCAGCGCGGCGACCTTCACCGACGCCAAGGGCGCTCCGGTCACCGAGATCGTCATCCCGGCCGGCGGTGCGGTGCTGGTCGGCGGCCAGGGCCAGCCGGCCGCTCACGTCGCCTCGGCCAAGGTCACGGTCGGCGGCTTCGCCCCGGCCAGCTTCGCCTTCGCCAAGAGCGGCAAGGTCACCGCGCAGGCCCAGGTCAGCCCGGCCACCGGCCTGTTCGCCTCGTACGGCCCGACCGTCGCCCCGGCGCCGGTGGTCCCCACCACCTCGGCCCCGGCCACCGCCCCGGCCACCGCCGCGCCCTCGGGCGCGGCCTCGGGCGCCGCCACGGCCCCCGCCTCCGGCGCTGCCACGGCCCCGGCCGGTACGGCCCCGAGCGGCGCCGCCTCCGGCACCCCCGCCACCCACTGACACCGCGGTCGTACGCCGAAGGGCCCCTGCTCGGCAGGGGCCCTTCGCTTCGCTGCTGCGGGGTTTACGGCTCGAACTTGTAGCCGAGGCCGCGCACCGTGACCAGGTAGCGCGGCGCGCCCGGGTCCGGCTCGATCTTGGCTCGCAGGCGCTTGACGTGGACGTCCAGGGTCTTGGTGTCACCGACGTAGTCGGCGCCCCAGACCCGGTCGATCAGCTGCATCCGGGTGAGCACCCGGCCCGCGTTGCGCAGCAGCATCTCCAGCAGGTCGAACTCCTTCAGCGGCAGATCGACCTTGGCGCCGTCCACCGTGACCACGTGCCGGTCCACGTCCATCCGGACCGGGCCCGCCTCCAGGGCGCCCGGGCCGCCGCCGTCGCCGTTGCCCCCCGCGTCCTCGCCGCGGCGGCGCAGCACCGCGCGGATCCGGGCGACCAGCTCGCGGGTCGAGTACGGCTTGGTGACGTAGTCGTCGGCCCCTATCTCCAGGCCGACCACCTTGTCGATCTCGCTGTCCTTGGCGGTCACCATGATCACCGGGACGTTGGAGCGGACCCTCAGCTGACGGCAGACCTCGGTGCCGGGCAGCCCGGGGAGCATCAGGTCGAGCAGCACCAGGTCGGCGCCGTTCCGTTCGAACTGCTCCAGCGCGTCGGGCCCGGTGGCGGCGACGGCCACCTCGAAGCCCTCCTTGCGGAGCATGTACGAGAGGGCGTCGCTGAACGACTCCTCGTCCTCGACCACCAGTACTCGGGTCACGATCGGGCCTCCGGGGCAGAAATGGGGCTTGTGGTTGCGGGGATTCGCTTCGACAGCGGGGTGATCGGCTGCTCCACCGGGATCTGCCCGGCGGGGAGCCGCAAGGTGAACGTGGAGCCTTGGCCCTCGACGCTCCAGACGGACACGGTGCCGCCGTGGGAAGCAGCGACGTGTTTGACGATGGACAGGCCGAGGCCGGTTCCGCCGGTGGCACGGGAACGGGCCGGATCGACGCGGTAGAACCGCTCGAAGATCCGCTCTCGGTCCTTCTCCGAGATGCCGATTCCCTGGTCGGTCACCGAGATCTCGATCAGCTCGCCGTCCGCCTCGCCCAGCGCCGCGGCGCTGGAGATGCGGCGGACGGCGATGGCCACCCGGGTCCGCGGCGGGCTGTAGTTGACCGCATTCTCCACGAGGTTACCGAGCGCGGCGGCAAGCTGGCCGCGGTTTCCGTGCAGGTGGAGGCCGGCGACACCGCCGGAGGCGATGTGGATCTGCTTGGCGGCGGCTGGCTGGCGGCAGCGGTCGGTGGCCTCCGCGATCAGCTCGTCCACCGGCACCGGCTCCGGGTCAGTCAGCAGCTGGTCGTCCTGGACCCGGGAGAGGTCGATGATCTCCTGGACCAGGCTGGCCAGCCGGGTGGCCTCGATCTGCATCCGGCCCGCGAAGCGCTGGACGGCCTCGGGGTCGTCGGCGGCGTCCGCGACGGCCTCGGAGAGCAGCGAGAGCGCGCCGACCGGGGTCTTGAGCTCATGGCTGACGTTGGCCACGAAGTCGCGGCGGACCGCCTCGATTCGGCGGCGCTCGGTCAGGTCCTCGACCAGGACCAGCACCAGCCGGGAGCCGAGCGGGGCGACCCGGACCGAGACCGCGAGCGGATCGGCCGAGCGAGCCACCCCCGGCTTCGGCACCTCCAGCTCGACCTGTCGGATCTCGCCGTCGCGCCGGGTGGCGCGGGCCAGCGACATCATCTGCTCGACGGCCACCGCGCCGCCCCGCACCAGGCCCATCGCGTAGGCCGCCGAGCTGGCCTTGACCACCTCGTCGGCCTCGCCGAGCACGATGGCGCAGGAGCGCAGCACCGACAGCACGGTGTCCACTCCGGGCGGCAGTACCGGCTCGTGCGGGGGCGCACCGCCGGTACTGCTCCTGCTCTTGCCGCCGACCCTGCCGCTCCGACTCTGCTCGCGCTCACTCCAGCGGAAGGCTATGGCGGCGGTGAGGCCGACACCGAGCCCGGCTATGGCGCAGGCAGCGGCGGCGGCCACATTCACGTCCATACGGCCAGCCTAAGCGCAAGGCGAAGACCTCCCTCAAGCTTGCGATCAAGGGATCGACCTTACGTTGCCGAGAATTCACCTTCAGGTTGCCACCGGTTCACTGCTGCGGCCGTGCGCCGTCGCCCGGACGGCCCAGTGTGGGTCACGCAGCCCTGCGGGCGGTGGCGTGCGCGTACGATTCGCGCCACCTGCAGCGGCCTCCCGGCCCTCGCGCACGCCCACGGGCGGATGTCCACGGATGTGGTCGCACGAGACGGCGGGACGACCGGTCGGCACCGCCACCGACACAGCTACTGAGGAGAGAGCATGCGCGACGCGTACCACGAGGAACTCGACTCGATCAGCGACGGACTGGTCGAGATGGCGCGGCTGGTCGGTTCGGCCATGGGTCGGGCCACCACCGCGCTGCTCGACGCCGACCTGGAACTGGCCGAGAGCGTCATCGCCGCCGACGCGAAGATCAACGATCTGCACCACGACCTGGAGAACCGGGCCATCGACCTGCTGGCGCGCCAGCAGCCGGTCGCCACCGACCTGCGGATCGTCGTCACCAGCCTGCGGATGAGCGCCGACCTGGAGCGCTGCGGCGACCTCGCCCGGCACGTCGCCAAGGTGGCCCGCCTGCGCTACCCGGCCACGGCCGTCCCGGGCGACCTGCACCCGATCGTGCTGGAGATGGGGCAGCTCGCCCAGCGTCTGGTCGCCAAGGCCGGACTGGTCATCTCCACCAAGGACGTGGACAAGGCCCTGGAGCTGGAGCAGGACGACGACGCGATCGACGCGCTGCACCGCGAGCTCTTCTCGCACCTGCTGGACGACCGCTGGCAGCACGGCATCGAGACCGCCGTGGACGTCACCCTGGTCGGCCGGTACTACGAGCGGTTCGCCGACCACGCGGTGTCGGTGGCCAAGCGCGTGGTGTTCCTGGTGACGGGTGAGCACGCGAACGAGTTCGTCGCCGCGCAGGAGGCTTCCCAGGCCCAGTAGGCACGGGGCGGGGGCAGCTGCCGGTGGCATAACCGGGACGCCCCCGGAGGGCACCGCCCGGACGGGGGCGCACGGTGCGCCTCGCGAGCGCCTCTGCGCGCCCGTTGACGCCCTGTCATGGGCGGGCTTCACTCATGGCGTAGGCACACCCGCCGTGTGCCCGTCCCGAGGAGGGCCCAGCGCGATGAAGGCAACCCCGACCCCCAACACCCCACCACCGAGCGTCATCGAACCGCCCGCACCGGCCCTGCTGCCGATCCTCGCCGCCGGCTGCGGCTGCGGCCCCGGCTGCGGCTGCGGCTGCCAGTCCGGAGCGCCGTGCCAGTGCGGCGGCGCCAGCGGCGGCTGCTGCGGCAGCCACTGAGCCCAGGCAGGCCCGCACCGGGTGTCCCGCCGTACGACGGGGCACCCGGTCGCGGTTCTGCTGCCGCCCCGCACCGGCGGACGTCAGAAGTCGACGTCGGTGCAGGAGTAGAAGGCGTTGCCGGTGTCGGCGATGTCCCAGACCGCAAGCACCACCTGGTGCCCGGTCCGGCCGGCCGGAAGCGTCGCGGTGTGGCTGAGCGTGCTCGGAGGCCGGGCGCCGCCGTAGGGGACGGTGAGGAAGGGCGTGGTGTCCAGGCTGTCCGGGGTCAGCGGCTGGAGGCGTCGTAGCCAGGCTTGTCGCGTGCCGGGCGGTGAACGTCCAGGTGAAGGTGAGCTGCTGGCCCGCCGCCACCCGGGTGGCCGGCCAGTCACCCCCGCGCGGGTCGTCCAGTTCGGCGAACCTGGTGTTGCCGCCCGAGCAGAGGGTGCCGCCCGCGGGCCCGTTCTCCGGGAAGCCCTCGGGGCCCTCCACGCTCTGCGGCTCCCACTGGATCTGGCCGCAGTCGGTCACGGTCCCGGCCGCGCAGAGGGCGGACCGGCTCGGCGGGTCGGAGATGTACCCGTGCGACCGGGCGGGGGCCGCGAGAGCGATCGGGACGGCCGCCGCGCCGGCCGCGGCCAGCAGGGCATGGCGCTTGCGCACGGTGCTCCTTCCTGAACCCGCTTCCGGGCACGCCGAAGCGGGGTGTGCGGGGGGATGGAGTACACGAAGGACGCGGGCCGCATGTGTGGGGGCGGGATCCGGGGACGGATCACGGAACGCCCGCGCCGGTTCCGCACTTACGCTGGAAGCGCCACCCGCGACCGTCAATGATCTGAACCACCGCTAGCGCCAGGGGAGTTGACCGGATGCCCCGAGGATGCACACCGTCACCACGGCACTCCCCGGATCGGCCCGGCACACACGACCGAGCCCCCTGCCGCGCGGCGGGACCGCGGACAGGGGGCTCGGAGGAGCACGGCGAGTGCCGTGCGGGCTTACTTCTTGCCCTGGTTCTTGACCGCCTCGATGGCGGCTGCGGCGGCATCGGCGTCCAGGTAGCGGCCACCCTTGACGACCGGCTTGAAGTCGGCGTCCAGCTCGTACACCAGCGGGATGCCGGTGGGGATGTTCAGGCCGGCGATGTCCGCGTCGGAGATGCCGTCGAGGTGCTTGACCAGCGCGCGCAGGCTGTTGCCGTGCGCGGTGACCAGCACGGTCTTGCCGGCGGCCAGGTCCGGGACGATCGCGTCGTACCAGTACGGCAGCATGCGCTCGACGACGTCCTTGAGGCACTCGGTGCGCGGGCGCAGCTCGCTCGGGATGTCCGCGTAGCGGGCGTCGTGCGCCTGCGAGTACTCGGCGTCGTCGGCCAGCACCGGCGGCGGGGTGTCGTAGGAGCGGCGCCAGAGCTGGAACTGCTCCTCGCCGAACTCGGCCAGGGTCTGGGCCTTGTCCTTGCCCTGGAGCGCACCGTAGTGACGCTCGTTCAGGCGCCAGCTGCGGCTGACCGGGATCCAGTGGCGATCGGCCTTGTCCAGCGCGATCTGGGAGGTGCGGATCGCGCGGCGCAGCAGCGAGGTGTGGACCACGTCGGGGAACAGGCCCTCGGCGGCGAGCAGCTCGCCACCGCGTGCGGCCTCCTTCTCGCCCTTCTCGTTGAGGTCGACGTCGACCCAGCCGGTGAAGAGGTTCTTCTGGTTCCACTGGCTCTCGCCGTGGCGGAGCAGGATGAGTCGGTACGTCGTGTCAGCCATGGTCCACAGCTTAATGGAGCCAAATAAGCGGTGGCCGGGCCGAAAGTGCCTTAGTAATATGTGATCAAGCATTGGACCACTTACATGCCCGTCGGGCAGCCCCAACAGCCCGTTCTGCGGGCCCCTGCTGCCCTCGGAGCCCCCTTTGCCCGGACCCGCCCGCATCCCCGCCGCCCTCTCGAACACCGTCGGCGGCCTGCCGAGACAGTTCTGGTGGCTCTGGACGTCTACGCTCGTGAACCGCCTGGGCGGCTTCGTGGTCACCTTCCTCGCCCTCTATCTGACCGCCGAGCGTGGCTACTCGGCCTCGTACGCGGGCCTGGTCGCGTCACTCTTCGGGCTCGGCTCGGCCATCGCGGCCCTCGGCGCGGGCGTGCTCACCGACCGGATCGGGCGGCGGCCGACGCTGCTGGTCGCGCAGCTGTCCACGGCGCTCTTCACCGCCGTGCTCGGTTTCACCGACGGCCCGATAACCATCGCTGCGGTCGCCTTCCTGGTCGGCCTGTCGAACAACGCCTCCCGCCCGGCCATCTCGGCGATCATCGCTGACGTGGTTCCGGCCGAGGACCGGGTCCGCGCGTTCTCGCTGAACTACTGGGCGATCAACATCGGGTTCGGTGTCTCGTCGGCCGCCGCCGGGCTGCTCGCGAGCCACGGCTATCTGACCCTCTTCCTGCTGGACGCGCTCAGCACGCTGCTCTGCGCCGTGGTGGTCTTCGTCAAGATCCCCGAGACCCGGCCGGAGGCCGCCGCCCGCCCGGTCGAGACGGCCGGCCCCGGCGCCGAGGCCCGGATCGGGCTGGGCACGGTCTTCAGGGACGGCCGGTTCATGGCAGTGGTCGGCGCCAACCTGCTGCTCGCGGTGGTCGCGCAGCAGGGCAGCACCACACTTGCGGTCAGCATGGGGGAGGCGGGCATCTCCACCGCCGGGTACGGCTTCGTCATCGGCCTGAACGGGCTGCTGATCGTGCTGCTCCAGCTGCCGCTCACCCAGCTGACCAGCGGCCGCAACCGGACGGCGCTGCTGGTCGCGAGTGCCCTGCTGACCGGCTGGGGCTTCGGGTTGACCGCGCTGGCCGGCTCCTCGGCCGCCTTCTACGCCCTCACCGTGGCCGTCTGGACGATCGGCGAGATCATCAACGCGCCGACCATGATGAGCCTGGTCGCCGAGCTCTCACCGACCGTGGCTCGTGGCCGCTACCAGGGTGTGTACTCGCTCTCCTGGTCACTGGCCTCCTTCCTCGGTCCGGCGGCCGGCGGCTACCTCCTGCAGCACGCGGGCGGCGCCGTCTGGGGCGCCTGCGCGGTCTGCGGGACGGCCGCCGGCCTCGCGTTCCTGCTGCTCGGGCGGCGGAAGGCGGCGCAGCCGGGCTCGGCCGAGTCCGGCTCCTTCGGCGAGTCCGGCGACTTCGGCACGCCCGGTGCGTCGGGCGCTTCGAACACCACCGCTGAGCGGGAGGCGGTCTCCTCGGCCTGAGTTCCGGGTGTGGTCGCTCTGGGTTTCGGCTCTTGAGCTCAGGCCGTCCCGTCCGTTCCGGTCGCCGGCCGGCCGGCCTCCTGCGGCCGGGGCTCGGAGGTCGCCGGTCCGGCGAGGTGGGCGAAGGCTTCGAGGTTCCGGGTCGACTCGCCGCGCTTGGTGCGCCACTCCCACTCACGCCGGATCGCCGTGGCGAAGCCGAGTTCGAGCAGGGTGTTGAAAGGCTCGTCGGCACTCTCCAGGACGGTGCCGAGCAGCCGGTCGACGACGTCCGGGGTGAGCGCGTCCAGCGGGACGCGGCCCGCGAGGTAGACGTCACCGAGCCGGTCGATGGCGTAGGCGACCCCGCACAGACGGGTGTTGCGTTCCAGCAGCCAGCGGTAGACCGCCTCGTGGTTCTCGTCGGGGCGGCGGATCACGAACGCGTTCACCGAGAGGGTGTGCTCGCCGACCCGCAGTGCGCAGGTGGTGGCCAGCTTCCGACTCCCCGGCAGCGAGGCGACCAGGGTGTACGGATCGGTGGCGGCCGGCTCCCAGGTCACCCCGACCTCGTCCAGGGCGGAGCGGAGCAGCTCGAGGGCGTCGTCCTTCGTGCGGATTGCCATGGAGGAGACGCTACTCGGCGGTAAGCCCGGTTTTCCAGCGGCACCGGGTGATGAGCGCTCCCGGGCGAAGGGTCCGCACGGCGCACCCCGGGGTCGTCCAACCGACCCCGGGGGCTGGTGTCAGCCGCTCAGCTGATGCGGAGGCGGGAGCGGGCGAGGCGGCCCGCCTGTCGGGCGAGCGCGCCCGCGTACACCTCGGCCGTGGCCGCGGCGGCCGTGCTCCAGCCGAAGCCCGCCGCATGCCGGGCCGCGGCGGCGCCCTGCTGCCCGACCAGCTCGGGCCGGGTGGCGTACTGGTGCAGCGCGTCGGCCCAGGTGTCCGGGTCGTGGCCGTTCACCAGGGTGCCGGTACGACCGCCCTGGACCGCGACCGGGAGACCGCCGACCGCGGCCGCGACCACCGGCGTGCCGCAGGCCTGGGCCTCCAGGGCGACCAGCCCGAAGGACTCGCTGTACGAGGGCATCACCAGCACCGATGCGGCCCTGTACCACTCGGCGAGCTCGGTCTGCCCGACCGGCGGATGGAAGCGGACCACGTCCGTTATGCCGAGCTGGGCCGCGAGCTTGTGCAGGCTCTCCGGCTTGGCCAGTCCCGTTCCGGACGGCCCGCCGACGACCGGGACCACCAATCGCTCGCGCAGGCCGGGCTCGCGCTCCAGCAGCACCGCGACGGCCCTGAGCAGCACGTCGGGCGCCTTGAGCGGCTGGATCCGCCCGGCGAAGAGCAGGACTGGGGCGTCCTGCGGCAGCCCGAGCCTGGCGCGGGCTGCGGCGCGGTCGCCGGGCCGGAAGATGTCCAGGTTGACACCCGGGTGGACGACGGCGAGCTGGTCCTCGCGGGCGGAGTAGTGGTACGAGAGCTCGCCGGCCTCCTCGGCGGTGTTGGCGATCAGGCGGTCGGCGGCCTCGACCACCTGGGTCTCACCTATCACCCGCGCGGTCGGCTCCGGCGTGTCGCCCTCGGCGAGGGCGGCGTTCTTGACCTTGGCCATGGTGTGCATGGTGTGCACCAGCGGCACGCCCCACCGCTCGGCGGCCAGCCAGCCGACCTGGCCGGAGAGCCAGTAGTGCGAGTGCACCAGGTCGTAGTGGCCCGGCCGCTGCCCGGCCTCGGCCCGCAGCACGCCGTGGGTGAAGGCACAGAGCTGGGCGGGCAGATCCTCCTTGACCAGCCCCTCGTACGGCCCGGCCGTGACGTGCCGGACCAGGACCCCGGGCGCTAGCTGCACCAGGGGCGCGTCCTCGGAGCGGATCGCCCTGGTGAAGATCTCGACCTCGATGTCCAGCTCGGCCAACCGTTTGGCCAGCTCGACGATGTAGACGTTCATCCCGCCCGCGTCGCCGGTGCCCGGCTGGTGCAGCGGCGAGGTGTGGACGCTCAGCATGGCTATCCGACGGGGCCTGCGCGGACGACCGCCGACCAACGACTGCAGGCGGGCGCGGGTGGGCGTTAGCGCGTACTGGGCACGGCGTGCCTTCCGTACGGGATGCTGGGTCACCGGGCTGAAGCCTCCTCTTGCTCCCCCGACTGCCTAGGGGCCGTGCTGCCTGCGGACCGTACTGCTCCGGACGTTCTGTGCGGCCGCCCCGCCGGACCCCTGCCGGACGGCGGCGGCCCCACGCGGGCATCGTCCAGTGTGACAACCCCGGGGCCGACGGCCGGTATTCCCGTCTCGCTGGATGAGATGCGGCGCGGTCCGCGTAGGCTTCCTCGCATGGCCGCCTCGTTCGATCCCTCCGCCGCCCGCGGGCGCTCCGCGCGCCCGGTCGGGACGGTCACCCGGGGCACCACCAACACCAACCGCCTGCGCCGGATGGACCGCTGGATAGCCCACACCCTCGGCCCGGCACTGCGCCGCGCCGACCGGCCGCCGATCGCCGTGGACCTCGGCTACGGCGCGGCGCCCTGGACCGCAGTCGAACTCTCCACCCGCCTGCGTGCGGTACGGACTGACATCCGGGTGGTGGGCATCGAGATCGAGCCCGACCGGGTCGCGGCTGCCCTCCCGTACGCCGCTCCCCCGCTGCTGACCTTCCGGCGCGGCGGCTTCGAGGTACCGCTGGACGGTGCGGCTCCGCTGCTGATCCGGGCGGCGAACGTACTGCGACAGTACGAGGAGTCGGCGGTGGCCGCGGTCTGGGAGCGGCTGCGCGGACGGCTCGCCCCCGGCGGACTGCTGGTCGAGGGCACCTGCGACGAGATCGGACGTCGGCACGTCTGGGTGGCGATCGGCCCCGATGGCCCCCGCACGGTGACCTTCGCGGCCCGGCTCGGCGGCCTCGACCAGCCATCCGACCTGGCCGAACGGTTGCCGAAGGCACTGATCCACCACAACGTGCCCGGCCGTCCGGTGCACGCTTTCCTGACGGACTTCGACCGCGCCTGGGCCGCGGCCGCGCCGTACGGAGCCTTCGGGGCGCGCCAGCGCTGGGTGGCCGCGTGCACCGCCCTGGCGGGGAGCTGGCCGCTGGTGGACGCCCGTGGCCGCTGGCGGCAGGGCGAGGTCACACTGCCGTGGAGCGCTCTGGCGCCGTAGCCGGGGCCGGGGCCGGGGCCGGGCCGACCCAGGTCGAACCCGATCAGGCCGGAACCGACTGGGGCCGGGCCTGCGATCCGACTCGCTGTGGCTTCCGCGAGTTCACTCGAACGAGTTATCGAATACCTCTAGCATGTTGACGCCCCGCCAGGTCACCATGGGGGCGGTTGCACGAGCCGACGGCTTTCAGCAAGGGGAGACTTGAGATTCCGTCAGCTCCGCTGCTCCAGGGCGCGCCACACCCGATCGAACACTCCGTACGCCTCCGCACCGAACAGCACGAACCGCACCTCGGCCAAGCCCGTGGGCTCCACCGACCCGACCGACGCCGGTCCGACCGGCACCGGCCCGGCGGGTCCGGCAGGTTCGACCGGCCCGGCCACCGCTTCCGCCACCGCCGTGAGGGCGATCCGCGCCGCGTCCTCCAACGGCCAGCCGTACACCCCGGCCGAGATCGCCGGGAACGCCACCGTCCGCGCCCCCAACCCGACCGCCACCCGCAGCGATTCGCGATAACAGGAGGCCAACAGTTCGGCCCGCTGCTCGTACTCCTCCGACAGATGGACGGGCCCCACCGTGTGCACCACCCACCTGGCCGGCAACCGGCCGGCCGTCGTGGCGACGGCCTGCCCGGTCGGCAGGCCCCTGCCGTAGCGGGAGGCCCGCAGCCTGCGGCAGTCCGCGAGGATCTCGGGGCCGCCCCTGCGGTGGATCGCACCGTCCACCCCACCACCACCGAGCAGGGAGGAGTTGGCTGCGTTCACAATCACGTCCACCTGCTGTTCCGTGATGTCACCCTCGACCAACGTGATCTGCGTCACCAGACCAGACCTCCCGTCACACCGTGTCCACAGGGCGCCCACACTAACCACCCCGACCGCTGGGAGCGTGGCAATAACCACATCGACGCCGGTCGGTCAGAGAAATCCCCGGAGATCACGTTATGGTCGCGAGAAGCTCCCCGACACACGGTGCCATGCGGGCACTGAGCACGGCTCTCAGCCGTTGCCCAGTCGGGGAAAGGGAGGATCGACCAATGCCCGCAACGGGAGACGGGCGGGCACCGCGTGCCTCGTACCGGCCGGGCAGCCCCGGCGGAGTCTTGACCGAACATGCCATCGCCACCGTCGGCGGCGTCCTGACCGAGCGTGCTGCAAGCGCCGCCCTCGACCGGCTGGACGGCTGCGGTGAGACCACCGTGGACCGGTCGTCCGGCCAGGCGGGCGGGCATGCCGCATCCCGCTCGGACGGCGTCGCCGACGGTCGGCTCGACGAACAGCTCGACGGGCTCGGCGACGGACGGTTCCACGGAGAGCTCGACGGTCTCGCCAGCCGGCGCTCCGACGGCTGCGGCGGTGTGCCCGGAAGCCGATCCGACGGTCAGCTCGACCTTGCGAGCCCCATACCGCACCCGCGGAGCACCAACGGCGCTCCCGGCACGCCCTCGCGCGGCGAGCCGTTCCGGCTGCTCGTCATCGAGAGTGACGTCTCCGACGCGGTCCTGATCGACCAACTGGTCGCCGACAGCGGTACTCCCATCGAGATCCACTGGGCGCACGGGATCGACCAGGCCGTCGGCCTGCTCTCCCCCACGCTGCCCGGCGCCCGGCGCAGCCGCCCGCGCAGCGCCGACTTCAGCTGCGTCCTGCTCGACCTGGCCGCCCCCGGCGAGCCGGGTGATCAGGCGGACGGTCCCGCCGGGCTGCACACCCCCGGCAGGGTGAACGGACCTGACGGGCTCGACGGCCTGCGCGAGCTACTGCGCCGGGCGCCGCACACCGCCGTCGTGGTCCTGACCGAGGCCGACAGCGCCGAGCTCGGAGCCGCCGCCGTCGCCGCGGGTGCCCAGGACTTCCTGGTCAAGCACGAGACGGACGGGCCACTGCTGGCCCGTGCCCTGCGCTACGCGGTCGAGCGCAAGCGGGCCGACGAGTCGCAGCGCCGCCTGGTCGAGGCCGAGCTGCGCGGTCAGGAGAACGCCCGGCTGCAACGCCACCTGCTCCCCACCCCCTTGCTCGACGGAGCCGGGCTCGCGTTCACCCGGCGCTACCGCCCCGGCCGCCGCCGCGCCCTCCTAGGCGGCGACTTCTACGACGCGGTCCGCACCTCCGACGGCACCATCCATGTGGTGATCGGCGATGTCTGCGGCCACGGCCCGGACGAGGCGGCCCTCGGCGTCGCCCTCCGGATAGCGTGGCGCACCCTGGTCTTCGCCGGGCTCACCGGCGAGGCGCTGCTCAGTACCCTCCAGCACGTGCTGGAGCACGAGCGCCGCAGTGACGAGATCTTCGCGACGCTCTGCATGCTGGTGCTCTCCCCCGGAGCCACGCCGTCCACCGGCCGGGCAGCCCCCGGCCACCCAGTGGCGTCCGCCGAATCCGCGGCGCCCGTCGGCCCCGGCGACGTCGAGCGTGCCCGGCTCTACCTGGCCGGGCACCCGGCACCGTTGCTGCTCCGGCCGGACGACCGTCCCGTACTGCTCCCGTCCGACCAGGCCGGTCCCGCGCTCGGGCTGGTCCCGTGCGACGACGGACAGGCGGTCTGGCCGGCCCAGGAGCTCGAGCTCCACCCCGGCTGGCGGCTGCTGCTCTACACCGACGGCCTGGTCGAGGGCCGGGTCGGCGCAGGTTCCCGCCGATTGGGCCAGGACGGTCTGGTCGAGCTGATCGGCGACCACCAGTCCGCCGGCCTCACCCGGGGCAGGCTGGTCGACAGCGCCATCGCCGAGGTCGAGGAGCTCAACGGCGGTGCGCTCGCCGACGATGTCGCCGTTCTGCTACTGGAGCGCAACCCGGTGCCGCTCATCATGGGCTGAAGGTCGTCACGAAACGCGGTGGGAGCGGTACCCGACCGGTACCGCTCCCACCGTCTCGTACGGATCCACCTTCTCGTACGGACCCACTGCTTCCGCGGCTCTGCCGCTCTCATCCGTCCGCTACGTCCCGTCCGCCGCCCCACGTGCGGCCCGGCCGGTGCGGTGATCACCAGGGTCCGTACGGCCCCACGTTCCGCCGGCCGCCCCTGCCCCGGCCGTCGGTCAACTGCTTGATGGCGGGCCGGACATCGACCATGTACACGATCGCGGCCACCAGTCCGGCCAGCGACAGCATGCCGAACAGGCTGGACCCGAGCAGCAGGTCGAGCACCAGGGCGAGACCGAGGATGATCAACCAGAACTGCTTCGTCTTCTTGTCCGCCGCACGGTAGCCGTCCTCGCGACGCGTGGCGGCGTCCACGAACACGAAGAGCTTGAAGCACACCATCGCGGTGGTCAGCCACCAGAACGGATCCAGATAGGCGAAGGCCAGGATCTGTCCCACTGCGGTCTCCTCACTGTGGTCTCGACGGAACCGCCCCCGGTGCCACCAGGTCGGGCAACGGCCACTTCCCATCGTGGCACGACCGGCGTCGTGTCCACCGGACAACGAACCGACCGGCCCCGATGTGCCCGGCAGCGCCCCCCGGGGCCAGACTCGGCCTGCTCACCGGCCGGTCCGCCGCCCCGCCGCGGTCTCCCCGAACCTCCCGGCGGCCCTGAGGCGGCCTACTCCGCGGACTTGTCGGTGGACTTCCGAGCCCGCGGGGCCTTCCTGGCGTCCCCCGGGGCAGCCTGCTCCTCGGAGTCCTCGACGATCTCGGCCTCAACGGGCTCGTCCGCGTCGACCGCGACCACCGAGGGCTCGGCCCCCGAGCTCTCCCCGGCCCAGCTCTGGCCGCGCTCCACGACCGCCTTGCCGCGCACGGCCAGTTCGTCGTAGACCTCCTTGGCCCGGACCGCCAACTCCGCCGCCCGGCCGACCTGCTGCAGCGCGAAGACCTGGGCCTTCTCCTGCAGTGCCTTCAGGTCCGTCGGCAGCGTGGTGACCGTCTCGGTCACCTTCGACTGCGCCTCGGCCAGCCGGGTCTGCGCCTCCTGCAGCCGGACCACGGCCTTCTCCTGAGTGCCCTTGCGGTCGGCCGCCAGCGCCTCGACCTTGCCCGGCACCTCGCGCAGCTTCGCGTAGGCGAGGTCGCCGGCGCCCGCGAGGGCGTAGAGCGGGGTCGGGTCGCTGAGGGTCTTCTTGATCTCGTCGGTGATCGGCATGACCGGTCCTCCCTTTGCGTCGACAGCCGGGCAACCGGTCTGTCATGGGTCTTCGCCCGGTGGCCACCCGACTGGGCAGCCACCCCGTGTTCAGTCCTCGTCGGCGTTCGGTCCTGGTCCGCTGGGCCCGGCCTCCGCCGTGCCGTCCGCGGACGGGCCTTCCTTGTTCTCCTTCAGGAAGGCGTCGTAGACCGCGAGCAGCGCCTGCTTCTGCCGCTCGTTGATCAGAGGATCGGCCAGGATCGCGGCCCGCAGTTCGAGCCCCTCGCCCTGCCGCTCCTCCAGAATCCCGGCCTGGACGTACAGCGTCTCCGCCGAGATCCGCAGCGCCTTGGCGATCTGCTGCAGGATCTCCGCACTCGGCTTGCGCAACCCTCGCTCGATCTGGCTGAGGTACGGGTTGGACACGCCGGCGGCCTCCGCCAACTGCCGCAGCGAGAACTGCGCGTTCCGCCGCTGTTCCCGGATGTACTCGCCCAGCGAGCCAACGTTCAGTGAGGCCATGCGGGCAGTCTCCCCCGCTGCGCTTGCAAATGCAAGCAGGGCGCTAACACCAGCAATCACTGCGGCCTGGACCGGCGCCGTGAGCTCTTCCTGATCCACCGCCGCCCCGGCCACCTACGCATGGGGGCGGCTTCTGACACAACTGCTGCGCCCCGGCCGACCGACGCGGCGCAGGGCACTCAACGGATCCTGACCGCACCGCAGGTGAAGGTGGTCGACTCGATGAGCTCGGGCGTCAGCCGGACTCCGCTCAACTCCTCGGCGAACGCGAACGCGGCGGGAACCGAGAGGTCGGGCTCCGGTTCCTCGGGACCGAAGTGGAAGCCGATGCGGTGCATCGCTTCCAGGTGGTCGTCGGGAGTGCTGCCCTGACGGGTGTCGGGGTACATCGGCTCGAAGCACAGGCGCGTCGTGGCGTCCTCGGCCCACAGGAACGAGTCGAGGGCGTTGATGTTGACGAAGTGGGAGATCCAGGTGGTCCCCGCCGAGGCCGGGAGTGCTCGCTCCTCGGCGATGCCGAGGCAGCCGTTCGGCTCGACCATCAGGGTCCACGCACCGACGCGGGTCATGGCGACGAGCTGCTGCGTGCCGTCCGAACGGTCCAGCAGGTCAAAGGACGCGTCGAGGATCGCGGTCGGACCGGTGAGCGGGCTCAGCTGCTCCCCGCTCAGCCGTCCGAGCAGCTCGGACGGAGTGAGTCCGCGTACGAGCGTGAAGCAGTACGCCTCGGCGAGGTCGGGGAACCGGTCCTCGAACCACAGGTAGTCAGCAGCAGCCACCGTCATGACCGGGATCATCGCCTATGCGTCCGACATGACCGGCGGCGGGCGCGGGGTCCGAGGCACGGGCTCCGCCGAACCGGGTGCGGTGCGGCTCGCGCACGCTCGCGACCGACCGGCCCGGCGGCAGTGGCCCGGCCGCGCCCATCCGGAGGTGGGACGGCAGCGCACACCGCCGGGCGTCAGTCGGCGGATCCGGTCAGCCGGCGGTAGGCGGGGGCGAGCAGGGCGGCGAGGTCACGTCCGGCGATCCGGACGCCCGCAGGGCCGAGGCCGGCGAGGGCCGAGTCGGACGACGGTGCGGCCGCGGAGACGGGCGAGGCAGGACGGAGGGTGAACTCGCCCTCCCAGAAGGTGTCCAGAAGCTCGGACAACGGCTGCGCCTCGGTCATCGGTCACTCACTCCCACGGCAGGTCTGCCCGCCCTCGTGTCATCCGGCGCCTCGAACTCGCCGATCGCGTCGGCGGAGAGGGAGACCAGTTCGCGCAGCGCGGCGGTGGACAGATCGGCGAGCCACTGCTCGCCCTCGCCGACCACGGCTTGTGCCAACGACCTTTTGGACTCGATCAGCTCGGCGATCCGCTCCTCCACGGTGCCGACGCAGACCAGACGCCGCACCTGGACGTCCCGGCGCTGGCCGATCCGGAAGGCGCGGTCGGTCGCCTGGTCCTCCACCGCCGGGTTCCACCAACGGTCGAGGTGCACCACGTGGTTGGCATTGGTCAGGTTGAGTCCCGTGCCGCCCGCCCTGAGCGACAGCAGGAAGATCCGGGGGCCCTCCGGCGCCTGGAAGCGGGCGACCATCTCCTCGCGCCGGCGCTTCGGCACACCCCCGTGCAGATGGAGCACCTCCTCGCCGAGCCGGGCGGCCAGGTGGGGCTGGAGCATCCGGCCGAACTCCGCGTACTGGGTGAAGACCAGGACCCGGCCGTCCTCCGCGAGCGCCTCCGTCAGAATCCCCTCCAAGCGTGCCACCTTGCCCGATCGACCACCGAACGCCGAACGGTCGTGCAGGAGTTGGGAGGGATGGTTGCAGACCTGCTTGAGCTTGCCGATCGCCGCGAGCACGGCGCCCCGGCGCTCCACCCCGCGCACGCCCGCCAGGCGCCGCAACAGGTCGGCCACCACCGCCTGGTAGAGCCCGGCCTGTTCGGCGGTGAGGTTGCACCAGACCGTGATCTCCTGCTTGGCGGGCAGCTCGACCGCGACCGCCGGGTCCGACTTGGACCGGCGGAGCATGAAGGGTCCGGTCAGCCTGCGGAGCCGGCCGGTCAGCGTCGCGTTCCCGTTGAGCTCGACCGGGATGGCGTAGCGCTCCTTGAAGGACTCGGCGGAGCCGAACAGACCCGGATTGGCGAAGTCGAGGACGGCGTGCAGCTCGGCGAGCCGGTTCTCGACCGGTGTGCCGGTGAGCGCGATCCGGTGTCCGGCCCGCAGTGAACGGACCGCCCGGGACTGGGCGGTGGCCGCGTTCTTGATGAACTGCGCCTCGTCCGCGATCACCCGGCGCCAGGGGATCCGCCCCAGCTCCTCGGCGTCCCGCTGCACCAGACCGTAGCTGGTGATCACCAGATCGGCTCCGTCCGCGACGGCCCGGGTGACCGACCCCGCCGCCCGGTCCGCGCCGTGGTGGACGTGGACGCGCAGCATCGGGGCGAACCGCGCGGCCTCCCGCTGCCAGTTGCCGACCAGGGACATCGGGCAGACCAGCAGGTTCGCCCGCGCGGCCGCCTGGCCCTTCGAGGGCCGTCCGGCTGCCTCGGCGTGCTCGACCGCGAGCAGGGCGAGGGTCTGCACCGTCTTGCCGAGCCCCATGTCATCGGCGAGTACGGCGCCGAGGCCGAGTCGGGCGAGGCCGTGCAGCCAGGCCAGGCCCCGCTCCTGGTACGGGCGAAGGGTCGCCCCGAAGCCGGCCGGGAGCGCGGGTGGCGGCATGTGCGCCCCGTCGGCCGGATCACCGGCGGCACCCGTACCGCCGGTGCGTCCGGCGAGGAGATCGCCGAGCGGGCCGGCCGCCTCGACCCGTGCGACCGGCAGCCCGGCGACCTGCGCGGCGGGGTCGAGTGCCAGGCGCAGCACGTCCGTTGTGGACATCACCCCGGAGCCCCGGTGGGAGAGGAAGGCGAGCGCGCTCGCGATCTGCTCCACGTCCGCCTCGATCCACCGGCCGCGCAGCCGGACCAGGCCCTGCTGCGCCGCTCCCAGCTCGGCCAGCTCCCGCTCGGTGAGGGTGAGGTCTCCGATCGCGGCGTACCAGCGGAAGTCCACCGCCGCGTCGCGGTCGATCCGGCCGGTCCGCTCCAGCGCCCCCGCGACCGGCGTACGAGCGGCCTTGAGCACCAGTCCGAGGCGCGGTCGGCGCTGCCACCAGGCCGGGAGCAGCACGCCGAAGCCGGCTTCGGTCAGGGCGGGGGCGGCCTCACGGAGGAAGTCGAGGGCCTGGGCCCGGCCGAGGGTGAGACCGGTGGGACGGGAAGTGCGGAGCGCCACGCGGAGTTCGGGGCGGCGGAGTACGGCCCGGTCGAGTTCCGCGGTGTAGCCGCCGACGGGGTCGGCGACCAGCCGGGAGAGCGCCGCCCACGCCGGGCCGCGGGACCAGAGGTCCGCGGCGGTGACGAGTAGGGAGGGTTGGTCGACGGGCTGGAGGAGGAAGTCCAGACGCCAGTCGTCGTCGCCCGCCGGCTGGTCGGGGACGGGGAGGTCCGAACGGTCCGGCAGGTCGGCGTCGTGGCCGAGCGGTTCGGACAGCCGGAAGCAGAGGCGTAGCGCCCGGTCGGAGGCGGGTGCCCCGGCCTGCCAGGCGGCCAGCCGCTCCCCGAGGTCTGCGGCGGCGGGGTCGGCCGCGGCGGGGTCGGCCGCGGCGGGCTCCGCAGCGGTCCGCTGTGCCGCGGCCGCACCCTCGGTGGCAACCGGGACCGGTGGCGTCACCGGCGCGAGGCGCCCGTCGGCGGCGTGGAGCGCCGCCAGCCAGGACTCGGCGATGGTGGCCGGGGAACGGCGCAACGGGGGTGGTGCGGCCTCCAGGGCGACCCGGGTCTCCTGGTCGACCAGGACGTCCAGCAGGTCGGCGATCAGTTCGGTGCCGGTCCGGGCGGGGTCACCGGGACGGTCCTCGGCGCGGCAGACCGGCGGGCATCCCGCGGCGAGCGCCTCGGCTTCGCGCCGGGCGTCCGCGTCGGGTGCGGGCTGCCAGTGCGCCCGCAGCACACCGCCCTGTGCGCGGAGCACGGGCAGTACGCGGCCCTGGCCGACCATCCTCCAGGCGAGGTCGTGCACGGCGGTCAGCCAGCGCACCGAGGCCCCGTACGCGACCTCGACCGGGCCGGTCCCGGGGAGTTCGGCGATGGCCACGGAGCAGTGCGGGTCGAAGAGTTCGCCGAGCAGCTGGGCCGCCTGGGGTGCTTCGAAGAGCAGTACCGGGATCCGCCACGGGGACAGCGTGACACCGCGCCGGACGGTGCCGACGGGCAGCTGCGGGGAGGGGACCGGCACGGCGCCGAGGCTGGGGAGCAGCAGGGTGGCCCACCGCTCGAGGGCCTGTTCTGCCAGCCAGCCGAGCCCGGGGCCGATGGCACCCAGAAGGCGCGTGAGTTCGTCGGCGGGGCACGCGTACGGGTGCGCTGCCGTACGTGCGCCCTTGTGCGTCGGGCGCGCGGCGCTCACCGGACGCGCGGCGCTGGCAGCGAGCGCCCGGCTCACCGCAGCTACTCCCGGCGCGGGCTCGGCTTCCGGCACGACGGCCGCACCCGACGCACTGAAGACCCCGGACGCACCGGCCGCCCCCGACGCACCGGAGAACCCACCCGGCGGCCCGAGCGGCGTGCCACCGGCCGCACGGGTCTCGCGGACCTCGCGCACCTCGCGGCGCGGCCTGCCGAAGGCCCGCGCGTCCTCGGCCCAGAGGGCCAGTCGGCCGTCGGCCCGCCAGAGCGCGTGCAGGGCGTACATCGGCCTGGCCTCCCGGGGTGCGAACACGGACTCGATCGACCCTAACCGGAGTCGAGTAGCGGACAGGTCGAGTAGCGGACAGATCCCGTCCTAAACCCCGGCTAACGTCGGTCCTACCGAAGCGGGGCAACCCACGACGAGAGGGAGTCGACATGCCCATCCTGGTGCGCGCGGAGAGCAACGAGCGCGACGGCCTGCTGGCTTTCCTGGACGCCCAGCGCGGCGCGATCCGCCGCGCCGCGTTCGGGCTGACCGAGGAGCAGGCGGCAGCCACACCCAGCGTGAGCAGCCTGTCGGTGGCCGGACTGGTCAAGCACGTGGCACGGTGCGAGCGGTTCTGGATCCTCGGCATCCTGATGGACGACGAGCGCGGGAAGGTCACGCCGGACGACTGGGCGGACGAGCACCGGCTGCTCGACGGCGAGACGCTGGCGGGCTGGCTCAAGGAGTACGAAGCGGTGGCCGCCGAGACCGAGGAGGCCATCCGCAGCCTGCCCGATCTGGACGTGGACGCGGCGCTGCCGACCGCCCCGTGGTTCCCGCCGGGCAGCCGCCGCACCGCGCGATGGATCCTGATGCACCTGATCGAGGAGGTGGCGCGCCACGCGGGGCACGCGGACATCATCCGGGAGAGCATCGACGGCCGGACGGCCTTCGAGTTGGTGGACGCCGCCGAGGAGGTGGCGAAGGGCTGAACTGGACGGCGGTGGAGGGCCGGCCACCGGGAGCGTTCTCCGGGAGGCGCGCCCGGAAAACGCTCTGGGCCCCCGGAGCGCACTCCGGGAGATGCGCCCGGCGTGCACCCACTACCGCGCGACGGATCGATCGAACCAGTGGGGGGATTCCTTCGGGAGTCCCCCCACTCATGGTTGAACATTGAACGAAACGGGGCTATGGTGGAGCCAACAAGTTGAAGCCTAAACAACTGGCTTCGGATCTCAGGAGGAGCCATGGGCATCTTCAGCCGCAACAAGACCGCCGCCGCAACCACCGCCGCCGCCACACCGGCCTCCGCAGGACCCGACCTGGCTCATCTGACCGGCGCCTACACCATCGACCAGGCCCACAGCCGGATCGGTTTCGGCGTGCGCCACGCCATGGTGACCAATGTCCGCGGCGAGTTCGCCGAGTACGAGGGCAAGCTGCAGCTGGACGGCAGCAACCCGGCCAACTCCTCCGCCGAGCTGGTGATCAAGGTCGCCAGCATCGACACCAACCAGGCCCAGCGCGACGAGCACCTGCGCACCGGCGACTTCTTCGCCGCCGACACCTACCCGGAGATCGCCTTCCGCAGCACCTCCGTCCAGCGGCTGCGCGACGACTCGTACCGGATGTCCGGCAACCTCACCATCAAGGACACCACCCGCCCGGTCACCCTCGACCTCGACTTCACGGGCAGTGCGACCGACGTCTACGGCGCCAACCGGGTCGGCTTCGAGGGCTCGACCACCATCGACCGCACCCAGTGGGGCCTCACCTACAACGCGGCGCTGGAGACCGGTGGCGTGCTGATCGGCGAGAAGGTCAAGCTGACCTTCGACATCTCCGCCGTCAGGGCCTCCTGACCCATCCCCGAACACGTTCGGCCTCCCGGCCCGCCTCCGCCGCTCCCCCGTCGGCGGGGTCGGCCCGGGAGGCCGAACGCTTTCACTTCCGGCGCCGCCACTTCCGACGCCGCCACTTCCGACCCGGTCACCTTCGACCCGGTCACCTTCGACGCGGTCGCCCCCGACCCGGTCACCCCCGACGGAGAGAAGCCGCTCCGCCCGGGATCATCCCAGCAGCGCGGCATCCTCCCCCGGCAGCCAACTGCCCGGCGGGCGCCGCAGCCAGCCCTCGCGCGCGCCGAACTCCGCCCCCGCGGCGCGCAGCGCGTCCAGCCCGGGGTGGCGCAGCTCCGGACGGTGGACCAGGCAGACCAGGCTAAGCGGCACCGGATCGACCAGCGGCCGGGTGACCGATCCGGGGATCTCCGGACCGCCGACCGTGGTGAGCACCGCCTCACCGTGCCGAGCCAGGTAGTGGGCCATCTCGTCCGCGCCGACCGGCGGGGTGTAGGGCGGGGCGGTCACCAGGCCGTGTTCCGCGGCGAGCCGGCGGCCGAGGTCGGACCACTCGGTGGTCGCCTGGTTGCCCGCGCAGACGTCGAGCGGGTGCCCGGCCAGGGCGGCCAGCGGCACCACGGCCCGCCCGGCGAGCGGATGGCCCGCCGGCAGCAGCACCGCCATGCGCTCCAGCCGGACGGGTGTGTGGGCGAGTTGGGACCGCACCGGCGCCGGAAGGCCGGCGAAGCGCCCGAACGAGACGTCCAGCCGGTGCGCCAGCAACTCCGCCGCGGCGCCGGCCAGTCCCCCGCAGTAGCGGGCAAGGAGTTCGCCGCCGGGCAGCGCGGCGCGGGCGGCGGCGAGCAGTCGGTCGGCGGTCAGGTCCGTGCCGGTGACCGCGCTGTTGAGATCGACCAACAGCGCCCGGTCGCCGACGCCTGCGACGATCTCGTCGTGCAGCGCCAGTAGTCGGCGCACCTTCGGCAGCAACTGCTCACCCGCCGGGGTGAGTTGGACGGTTCGGGTGGTGCGGCTGAACAGCGCGCCGCCCAACGTCCGCTCCAGCGCCCGGATGTCCCGACTGAGGGCCTGCTGCGCGATGTGCAGGCGCTGCGCAGCCCGGCCGAAGTGCAGCGTCTCGGCAGTGGCCAGGAAACCGCGCAGCAGACGCGGATGCAGGTCGACGGGCATGGCCGCAGGTTAGCAACGCGATTCGGCGCCCCCGTCCGCCGCCCGCGATTTACAACACGGACGCGTCAATCCGGCAGAACAGGTGTTGGACCGGCCCGGGCCGGCACCGCGAGGCTTGGAGGTAAGCCCCCACCACCGACCCGGGAGACCCGTGCTCGCCTCGTACCGCCGCCTCTTCGCCCCGCCGGGGGCGCTCGCCTTCACCCTGTCCGGACTGCTCGGGCGGCTCTCGTTCTCGATGACGGGCGTCGGCACCGTGGTGATGATCGCCGCCCGCCGGGACTCTTACGCGCTGGCGGGCGCGGTCTCGGCGGCCGGCGTGGCGGCGGTCGCCATCGGACTGCCGCTGCTGGGGCGGCTGGTCGACCGGCACGGCCAGCGGAGGGTCGCGGTGCGTGGCGCGCTGGCCGCCGCCGTCCCGTTCGCCGGGCTGTTGCTCTGCGTGCACTACGGCGCGCCCGCCTGGACGTACTTCGTTTGCTGGCCGGCCGCCTCCGTGCAGCCGAACCTGGGCGGCATGGCGCGGGCCCGCTGGGCCCACCTGTACCGGGACGACCCGGCCGCCCGCCATCTCGCCAACTCGTTCGAACAGGCCCTGGACGAGTTCTGCTTCATGGCCGGGCCGGTGCTGTCGATGCTGCTCTGCACCTCGTTCTTCCCGGAGGCCGGACTGCTGGTCGCCGGGCTGCTGTCGGTCACCGGTGTGCTGTTGTTCGCCGCGCAGCGCCGTACCGAACCGCCGGTGCGGCCGACGGCACACGGTGCGGGCGGCGTCGGCCGGCAGGCGGGCGGGCTGCGGGCGGTGCTGCCGGTCTTCCTCGCGACCGGCGTGGCCTTCGGCTCGATGGAGGTCACCACCATCGCGTACTCCGACGCGCTCGGCCAACGGGCGGCCGGGGGCGGACTGTTGGCGCTGATGGCGGCCGGTTCCTGCGTGTCCGGACTGGCCTTCGGCCTGGCCCGCTTCCGGCGGCCGGCGGCGGCGCGGCTACTGGCGGGGACGGCCGCGATGGCCGCACTGCTCCTTCTGCCGACCCTCGCCGCGCTCTCCGGGGCGGGGCTCACCGTCCTCGCCGTCGCACTGTTCGCAGCCGGCTCCGGGACGGCACCGACCATGGTCGCCGGGATGACGGTGGTCCAGGAGTCAGTACCGGAGAGCAGGTTGAACGAGGGCATGTCGCTCGCCGTGTCCGGCATCGTGGTCGGGATCTCCGCCGGGTCCGCGCTCGGCGGTGCGATCGCCCAGCACGCCCCACCCGGTACCGGCTACCTCCTCCCGGCGGGTGCCGCGGCATCGGCCGTGCTGCTCACCGCACTCGGCTACCGCCGGCTGCGGCGTCCCGCCCCGGCCCGTGCCGCACATGAGCCTTCCGCGGCGGAGAATTCGGCGGTGGCTGTCGGTGCCGGCCGCTAGCGTTGCGACCATGGGGGAAGAGAGCAGAGCGGGGATCGAATACCTGCGGGGGGACGCCACGTCGCCGCAGGGCAAGGGCGTCAAGGTGATCGCACACGTCTGCAACGACCTGGGCGGCTGGGGCAAGGGCTTCGTGGTGGCGCTCTCCCGCCGCTGGCCCACGCCGGAGGCGGCGTACCGGCGCTGGCACCGCGAGCGCTCCGGCAACGACTTCGGCCTCGGCGCGGTGCAGCTGGTGCAGGTCGAGCGGTATGTGTGGGTGGCCAACCTGGTCGGCCAGCGGGGCACCAGGACGGGCCGCTCGACGGGCGTGCCGGTCCGCTACGAGGCGATCGACTCGGCACTGGCCCGGCTCGGCGAGCACGCGCTCCGGCTCGGCGCGTCCGTGCACATGCCCCGGATCGGCTGCGGCCTGGCCGGCGGCCGCTGGGAGCTGGTCGAGCCGCTGGTCACGGCTCGGCTGACGGATCGGGGGGTGCCGGTGACGGTCTACGACCATGACTGACGGCCGGCCGCGCGCCCGCCCGCGATCCGGCCGGTACCCGAGCTCAGTCCGTGCCTCCCCGGGCAGCCGGCAGCCAGGTGTACTCGTACTCCGGCAGTACGTGCCCGCCCGGGAAGTGGCCGTCGCGCTCGTCGGTACGGACACCGCCCTCGCGCTCGTAGAAGGCGACCGCGCGGGTGTTGCCGCGCAACACCTCCAGATAGAGCGGGGCGTTCGCAGTGCGCGCCAGCGCTTCACGAAGCAGAGTGCGCCCGATACCGCCGCCGGTGAGCCCCGGGCGGACGTGCAGGTTGTCCAGCAGCACCCGGCCCCCGTCGGACTGCGGGACGAGGTAGGCGAAGCCGACCGTCTCGCCGTCCAGCTCGGCGATCAGCAGCAGCGGGGTCCTCGCGGGTTCACCGTAGTCAGCGGTCAGCCGGATCGCCCACACCTCGCGGCGCTCCTCCAGCAGCCCGTCGCCCAGTGCCTCGGGCGGAACGATTCCGGCGTACGCGGTGCGCCAGCTCTCGGAGTGCAAGGCCGCGACGGCTTCGGCGTCGGCGGCACCACCGACGCGGATGGCAGGCTGACGGTTCATGTGACGATCTTCCCATGCCCGCCCACTTGAACACGTTCAGAACTACCCCTAAAATCATCGCCAGGCGGTTTTGAACGCGTTCGAAACTGCGGGGGTTGCCGACTGGACACCGGAAACCTCGGGGGGATGGGGGCAGGGGGGATCAAACCGCGTGGTACCGGGACTTCCGGGGGGATCCGGTACCACGCGGGCCCGATGACGGCGGACGGGCCGCCATCGCGTCCCGCTAGGCTCGGGGACCGTGGACGACGCGGCAACGACGAACGGTGGAAGCGACCCGATCAGCGCGGCAAGCCCGATCGGCACGGACGGCCCGACCGGCACGGACACCCCGGAGCACAGGCCGCCCGTTCCCGGGCTGCTGCCTGCCGAGGTGCGCGGCGGGCGGGCCCAGCCCAAGACCGACAAGAGCGAGCAGACCCGTGCGCTGATCCTCGAAACCGCGATGCGACTGTTCCAGGAGCGCGGCTACGAGAAGACCACCATGCGCGCCATCGCCGCCGAGGCGGGCGTCTCGGTCGGGAACGCCTACTACTACTTCGAGAAGAAGGAATTCCTGATCCAGGGGTTCTACGACCGGATGACGTACGAGCATGCCGCCGACGCCCGCGTCCGCATGGCCGGGACCACCGACTTCGCCGAGCGGCTGGAGATCACCCTCACCTCCTGGATCGACTGCGCGGCCGAGTACCACGAGTTCGCCGCCCAGTTCTTCCGTACGGCGGCCGACCCGACGAGTTCGCTGAGCCCCTTCTCCAACGAGTCGCACCCCGCGCGGAAGACGGCGGTGGAACTGTTCGGCGAGACGCTGAGCGGCTCCGAGCTGGCGCCGAAGCTGGACGCCGAGCTCGCCGAGCTGCTGCCCGACCTGCTCTGGCTGCACCTGATGATCGTCGTCCTCTACTGGGTCTTCGACCGGACCCCGGACACCGAGCGCACCCGCGAGTTCGTCCGCCGCTCGACCCCGATGGCCGCGCGCATCATCAACCTCTCCCGTTTCCGGGTCTTCCGCCCGATAGTCCGGGACGCCAAGGGGCTGATCCAGGACTTCATCCTGCCGACGATCGGCCGCACCACGAAGTAGCGGCCCCGGTCCGGCCGCCGCGCGGCAGCGGCCCGCCGGACGGCCGCGGAGCCCTGTCCACCCGAACGGACAGGGTTCTCGGGTGCCGGTCCGGAACCTGCCGGACCGGCGCGGGCGGAGCTGCCGGACCTCCCCGGTCAGAAACCGTCCGGGTTCCACGGCGCGAGCGGCGTGCGCAGCAGCAGGTCGGCCGCGGCGGCCCCGCCCGGGCGCAGCTCGGTGACCAGCGCGGCGGCGACCAGCCGGGGCACCGTCTCACCGCCGAGGTCGAGCGTGGCGAGGGCGCCCGCGCCGAGTGCCAGGTCCGGCTCGTCCTCGGTCGGCGTGCAGCGTCCGGCGCCGTCGGCCCCGGCCTCCAGGACCCACCGCCCGTCGACGTACCCCCACCGGCTCCCGAGGGACACCTCCGCCGTACGGTCCCGCCTGCTCGCACCGAGCGGCAGCACGTGGGTTGCGGCGCGGGCCCGCGCGCTACGGGCGGCCGTAGAAGTCCGGGCGGCCCATGATCCACAGGCTGGCCTGCTTGATCGCCTTGCCGGGGCGCGGGGCCTCGATCATCTGGTCGTCGCCGATGTAGATGGCCACGTGGTAGATGTCGGCAGCACGGCCGGTGTGCGTCCAGAACACCAGGTCGCCGGGCCTGAGTTGGTGGTAGCCGATCGGGGTGGACTCGGCGTACTGGGTGGCGGCGAAGTGGGTGAGGGACTTGCCGCCGTGCCGCCAGGCCTTCATGGTGAGGCCGGAGCAGTCGTAGCCCTCCGGCCCCTCACCACCCCAGAGGTAGGGCAGCCCGATTTTCGAGCGGGCAAAGGTGACGGCCGCCTCCGCGCCACTGGCCGACCAGACGCTGTCCGCCGCCGGATCCGAGGGGGTGCCGGCGGCCTCGGCGGCCACTCTGGCCGCCTCCGCCGCGGCGAGTTCGGCACTCGACTCCTGGTCCTCGCGACGCTGCCGCTCCTGCTCGACGGTGGTGTCGTGGGCGGCGGCGAGTTCCGCGAGCAGGTCCTCACGGCGCTTGGTGATCTCGTCGACCCGGGCCTGCTGGGTCTCGAGCCTGGCCTGCGCCCGTTCCTTGGCCACCCGTACGGCCTCGGCAGCGCGGGTGGCGGTCTGCTCGGCCTCACGGGCGGCGGTGGCGGCGCTGGCCGCCGCGGCGGCGGTGGCGGTGGCCGAGTCGAAGATCTCCCGGATGCGGGCTCCGGCCGCACCGACGGCGGTGGCCTGGTCCCCGACGGCGCGCGGGCCCTTGGCGCTCAGCAGGGCGTTGATCGCGGAGAGTTCGGCGCTGATGCCCTGGCGGTAGGACTCGGCGGCGAGCTGGCCGGCGCGGTCGGCGGCGTCGGCGCGGTCCGCCTCGGCCGCGGCAGCGCGTTCGGCGGCCTCGGCCGCGGCGGTACGGGCCCTGGCCAACTCTGCCTGCGCCCCGTTGTACGCCTCCACGGCCTGTTCGGCGGCCCGGTCTGCGTCCGCGAGTTCGGCCTGGGCGGCGGTCAGCCGGGTCTCGATCGCGTCGGCGTCGTCGGCCTTCACGGTGGCGTCGGCCTTCACGGTGGCGTCGGCCTTCACGATGGCGTCGGCCTTCACGATGGCGTCGGCCTTCACGATGGCGTCGGCCTTCACAGTGGCGTCGGGACGGGCCGGGGCTGCCTCTTCGGCCACGGGATCAGGGGGGTCGACAGGGGACGCCAGCAGCGGCGGGGCGTTCACCGCTGCACTCGGCGCGGCGGCGGCCGCGGGGAGCAGTCCGAGCAGACTCGAGGATGCCAGCAGGAGCGTCGACAGGAGTCTGCGTGCCATGGGCGGGCCCTCTCTCGCGGTGTCTGATAATCGATCAAAGGTCTCATCAGGTGACATTTCGGTCACTCGACGCAATATCTCAGATCTCGCACCAGGCCGAGGTCATCCCCGTGCGCCCTGTCGGGTGAGATGTGCCCGCCGCCGATCCGGCGTCAGTTTCCGCTCGGGAGGTAGCCGGTGAACACCGGCCGCGCGGTCAGCGCCGGGGTGCCGGGTGGGGCAGCCGGGGGTGCCCGGGGTGGCGACGGCACGTGCGGGCCTCCGGCCCCGGGGCGGCCCCGGCGCCCGGCGTACCACCCTCGCCCCGGCGGAAACCGGCGTTGAGACCGCCGGCCGCACCCGGTCGGCCCGACCAAACCGGCAGGCGTACGGCGTAGCCGCGGTTGCGCCCGGCGCGTACCACGCGGCGGCGCTGCTGTGCGCGGCTGTGCCGTGCGGGGTCGGTCGCGGTGGCGAGGGCCGCACCGGCTGCGGCGGCTGAGCGGCGGTCGGCCAGCCGGGCGGAGCGGCGGGCGAGGGCACGGGCGGCATGGGCGTCGAGGTGGGCGGTGGCTCGGGCCGCCATGCGCTCCGCGACGCGGTGGGTGGCGGCGTGGTGCGCCGGGACCTTGTCGGGTGCCCCGGCGATCAGGTCGAAGAGCCAGGTGCGCGCCCGGTCCGCCCGCTGGTGCAGCAGGCGCTCGCGCCGTAGCGCACGCGCCGCGCGGCGGGGCCGGCTCGGGTACCACCAGCGGGCCCAGGGGCTGCTGGGGCGGGCCAGCCGGACGGCGCCGATCCAGGAGAGGCCGGGCACCATCATGCCGAGCAGACCGGTCCACACCTTGCCCTTGAGCAGGGTGACGACCGATACCAGGGCGTTCACCGCGATCACCGCGACCACGCCCCAACGGCCGGCCTCGGCGGATGCGGTCTGGCCGGGCACCACCCCGAGCGGCACGTACCCGGTGAGCAGCAGGGCGGTGCCCAGGATGCCGAGGATGACGGCGTCCACGGACTTGCGCCCCTGCTCGCTCCAGTAGACGTCGTCCAGGTGCAGGATCAGCGCGAACTCGTCCAGCACCAGGCCGCAGCCGATCCCGAAGGCCAGGCCGAACCAGTCGATCCACGGATGGCCGCCGTCGGCGGCGAACACCCCGATGCCGCCGAGCAGCAGGAAGCCGAGGCCGAAGACCATGTGGTGGATGTGCAGGCCGCCGGGCGTGATGTTGCCCGGCCACCAACGGACCTTGGCGCGGATCATCCGGACGCTGAACCTGATCAGCACGAAGGAGCAGATGAACCCGACCAGCAGCAGGAACAGCGGCTGCTTGTGCGCGGTGACGATGTGCGTGCGGTAACCGTCCAAAAGCGTGCTGGTCATGGGTCGCGGTGCCTTCGTTCCGTGGTCCTCCGGGTGCCTTCCGGCTAACCCCCGGTCAGAATCCCCGGGTGCGTTTGGCGGCTCGGCGCGGCACGCCCAGCGAGGCCGCGAGGGACAGTTCGGCGCCCGGCTGCTTGAGGAAGAGGCGGGCGATCTCACCTCCGAGGTTCACACCGCCGGCCAGCGCCAGGGCGAGCGCGGCAGCCCGGCCGACCGCGACCAGGCCGGTGACGGGCTGGTTCTGGGTGAAGGAGAGCATGCCGAGGTAGATCGCGGATCCGGGCAGCAGCGGGCCGATCGCGGCGGTCACGTACGGCAGCGAGGAGGCGTGCCGGTAACGGGCCATCAGCTGGCCGAACAGGCCGACCATGCCGGCGGCGATCCCGGTGGCCACCACCGCGGAGACGTGGGCGTTGAGGGTGAGCACCCCGTAGGTGGACCAGCCGATGCAGCTGTTGAGGGTGACCAGCGGAAGCTTTCTGCGGTCGGTCTGCAGCAGTATCGCGAAGGCGAAGGTCACCAGCATCGCGGCCACCAGCTGCACCGGCGGGTGGCTGTAGCCGGTCAGGCTCTCGCTCGGGTTGAGTTTGGCGCCGAAGGTCAGCCCGAGGTAGAGGATCAGCATGACGCCGATGATGATGCCCGCGACCAGGTAGAGGACTTCCAGCAGCCGGGCGGCCGCGGTGATGTAGAAGCCGGTGAGGCCGTCCTGCACGGCGGCCATCAGGGCGCGCCCGGGCAGCAGGGCGAAGAGTCCACCGGTGATCACCACGGATCCGCGCAGGCCGAGGTGGTTGAAGGAGAGGACGATGCCCGAGGCCGCGGCGGGCATCGCGGCGACCACGAACTGGTAGAACTCCGGCAGACCGCGGCGGGCGATCAGCGCGGCGAACCGGTCGCCGAGGATGGCGGCGACGAAGGCGCTCGCGAAGACCAGCCAGGCCTTGGCGTCCAGCCGCCCGCCCACCAGGAACGACGCCGACCCGGCCAGCAGGCCGGTGGCCAGCGCCAGCAGCCAGACCGGGTACGGGTGCCGGTTGCGGCGGATCTCGGCGAGGCGGCGGTAGGCGTCGTTGACCGAGATCTTCTCGGCGGTGATGTCCCCGACCAGCCTGTAGACGGCGGCGAGCCGGGTGTAGTCGGTGGTCCGGCGGCGCACCACCCGGTCGGCCGTGACCGGCGGCTCGACCAGGGAGGGCAGGTGCGAGATGCCGATCAGGGTGAAGGTGACCTGCGGCTCGCAGTGGTCCAGGCCGTAGGCGTGGGTGATGCCCAGCATCGCGGCCTCGACGTCCTCGGCCGCCTCGCCGCTGGCGAGCAGCAGCTCGGCGATCCGCAGCGTCAGGTCGAGGACGCGGGGGATGTTCTTCTTGCTGGCCGCCTCCGGCTTCTCGCGCTGGGTGCGCTCGAAGGCGGGGCGCTCGGACATCGGCGTGCGCAGCAGGGTGCGCATCCGGTCCGGCCAGGGCGCGGCGCCGGGTGCGCCGGGGCTGAGGGCCGAGACGTCGAGACCGGTGGGCAGGCCGTAGCCGACGGCGCGCCAGACCTCGGGGGTGAGGGTGTCCTCCGGGCCGGTCACCGGGCGGGCATCCGACGGCTCGGGCTCGGCCGGACGCAACAGGCCCTCGGTCTCGACCGGCGGCGGGGCGAGCGGGATGACGGTGGGCCGCTCGACGGGCGGCGCCGCGGAGCCGAGCAGCCCCTCGGTGGGCGGCGCCTCGCGCGGTGGTACGGGCTTCGGCTCCGGCCTGACCGCCCGCCCGCCCCTGACCTTCTTGCCGCCGCCCGATCGGCCTCGGCCCCGCTTAGGCACTACCACTCCTCGCCGCCCCTGGTGGCATCCGGCCACCGATGTGATCTTTTGTCCCACCTTGCCTGATCGAACGCGCGAACGCACATATACGGAGCGGCAGCCTCTGCGCCGGCTACTCGACCTACTCGTCCACCGACCGGCGCCGGGCCGCGCGATCCGCCCGGCGGGCGCGCAGCAGTTCGACCACGACCGGGAGCGCCGGCGCCAGGACGACCGTGACCAAGATCGCCTCGATGTCGTCCCGGACGAAGGCGATCCGGCCGAGCGCATGGCCGAGAACGCTGACGCCGCCGCCCCGGAGCACCGCGCCGAGCACGTTGCACGGGACGAAGGTCCGGCAGTTCATCCGGCTCACGCCCGCCACGATCGGCGTGAAGGCGCGGACGACCGGGACGAACCCGGCCAGCACGATCGCCTTGGCTCCGTGCCGGTCGAAGAAGGCGCTCGCCCTCTCCACATTGTCCTGCTTGAAATTCTCCTGCTTGAACCAGCGGAAGTCAGGGCGCCGGAAGAGACCGGGCCCGACTTTCCGCCCGAACCGATGGCGGGCCTCGTCCCCGGCCACGGCCACGATGAGCGGGCAGACCGACCCAGCGGCCGGCCGAGAGTGCCGTCGGCGACCAGCAGGCCGGTGGTGAACAGCAGCGAGTCGCCGGGCAGGAAGAAGCCGATCAGCAGGCCGGACTCGGCGAACACGACCACGAGGATGCCGAGCAGGCCGAAGGCGGAGATCAGGGCCGTGGGATCGAGCCAGGACGGGCCGAGGGCGAGGCTGGTCACGCGCTGAACTCCTGACAGGCGGCACGGCCGGCATTGCCTTGGCAAGGAAATGGCAAAGCATCCACCAAGAAGCGGGTCAACTTCCTTGAGTTGACCGAAGGTTGACCGTCTCGCAGGGGTGGGTCGACCAGCCCGAACTGTATGGTCTGCCCATGCCAATGCCTCCGAGGCCGCAGAGGACCCCACCACTCCCGGTCCTCCCCTACCGCAAGCCCACACCCGGGCGGGACTACTGGGTGCTGGACGACGTGCTGCCCGACGTCGACGCCGTCCGGGCCCGCTGCCTGGCCGAGGACGACTGGACCGAGGGCTACCCGTACAAGCCGGAGAGCTGGCCGGGGCTGCGCACCATGCCCGGGCTGACACCCGAGGAACTCGCCCTGGTCGAGCGGCAGGTGATGAAGGCCACCGGCGCGGGCAGGCTCTGGCAGGAGGCCGCCCCCGGTGGTGCCACCCTCAACCACAACTGCGTCCAGGTCGTCGGCCGGGACGAGGGCCAGGTCCGGCCGCACACCGACTCCCGGGCGCTGTGCCGGTACGCCGCGGTGCTCTACCTCAACCCGGACGTGCCCCGGGACTGCGGCACCAGCTTCTACCGGCAGAGCCTGCCCGGCGGCACCCTCGGCGGCAATCTGGTGACCGCGCCGCACAACAACCTGGTGGACGCGCTGCGCACCCGCTTCGTCTCCCCCGACGCCTTCACCGAGGACGTCCGGGTGGCGAACAAGTACAACCGCCTGCTGCTCTACACCTCCAACATGATCCACAGTGCCACCGGGTACTGGGGCAGCGCCCTGGAGGACAAGCGGATGACCGCCGTCTTCTTCTGGATGGCTTGAGCCCGAGCGGACGGCTTGAGCCCGAGCGGACGGCTTGAGCCCGAGCTGGACGGCGTGAGCCCGGGCCCGCTCGGGGGCCGGCCGGGGCGCCGCTCAAGGGCACGGGGAGCGCACTGCGAAGCCGTACGAGTCTCCCGCGTCCCGAGAAACCGACCGGGCCGCCCGATGGCGTGTTCAGAGGCCGTAGCCCGCCTCGCCGAGTTCCTCGCGCAGTGCCGCCCAGGCCTCACGGCCCGGCCAGCCGCCGTCCAGCCAGTAGTGGGCGAGCCGGGTGCCGAGCTCGGCGTCGTTCGGGTAGGCGCCGGCGGCGGTGAGCGACTCCACGGCGGTGGCCCAGCGGTAGCGGATGTCCGGGTACCGCTCGGACTCCGCCACGCCCGGCAGCTGCTCCAGGGCGAGTTCGGTGCGGCCGAGGGCGGCGAGCACCAACGCGACGTGAACCAGTCAACTCGGCATTGACGCAAGAGTGACCCCGAGCCGCTATGGCAAAGCGGGGGAAATTGCCGATATTCGCCGCCATTCCGGGCCTCACCAGCCCTCCGCACCAGCCTCGTACCGCTTCGCGCTATTCCATCCGGGTGACACGAACGAGGGAACCTGGCGGCGATCCATTGAAGTCAATCGGCCGTTCGGGGAATGCTTGTCCCGCGACGTCAGGAAGCGGCGCGGCCGGGGCGGCCACCCCGGGACGCGCCACAATTCGCACCAGTTAAGCAGGGAGACCACCGTGTCCCGTATTCGCGCGGCCGCTGCCGTCACCGCTCTCGGCGCGTTCCTCCTCGCCGGAGTCGGCAGCGCCCAGGCGAGCAACGGCACCGGCTCCGAGCCCCAGCCCCAGCCCGACAGCAGCGTGGTGAGCGACTCCGGCAACACCTTCGACGGCGACACGGGCCGGCAGGCCGGCTCGGGCGGCGCAGACCGGAACCAGCAGCAGAACCGGACCCGCGGCCTCGGCGACGCCCGCACCACCCTTCAGGGCAGCGCCCTGGACAGCCGCGTCTACTACCCCTTCGTGCTCTACTGAGCCGCCCAGACCGCGGAGCGGGCGCGCTCAGCCCGCTCGCGAGCGACCGGGCGGGCCCCTCCCTTCCACGGGGGCCCGCCCTTCACCGTCCGGCTGCCGCCCCCTCCCACAGCCGGCCGGGGCACACCGTTGCCACCGTCGGCCGGGTCACACCGTCAGACCCAGCACCGCCCGGCCCAACTCGACCAGACAGTCCGCCAGATCCGGCCTGGTGCAGCCGGGACGGTTCCGCACCCCGTCGTTCACCAGCGCGAACATCGCATGCACCCGGATCCGCGCCTCCGCGTTCTCGAAGGCCGGCCGCACCTGGCGGAGCAGGCCGACCCAGGTGTGCAGGAAGTCCCGCCGGAAGTCCACCGCCGCCCTGCGGTCGGGCTCGGCCAGCCGCTCGGTCTCGACCAGCATCACGCCCAGGTGGTGCCGGTGGCGCAGCGCGAAGTCGACGTACGCGGACAGCCCGGCGGCGAGCGCCCCGCCGGGGGTGCCGCCGCCCGCGATCGCGCTCTCGACCTCATGCCAGAGCCGCTCACGGCTGCGCACCAGGGTGGCGGCGAGCAGTTCGGCCTTGGTGTCGAAGTGCTTGTACACACTGGGACCCGAGATTCCGACCGCGGCGCCGAGCTGGTCGGTGCTCACATTGTCGAAACCGCGCTCGTGGAACAGCCGTACGGCCGCGGTGAGCAGTTCCTCCCGCCTGGACTCCGGCACCGCCGCGGCGGTCCGGGCCGCCACCGCGGGCTCGGGCAGCCCGGACGGGGTGACCGCGAGCACCGCCCCGCCGATCCGTCGCAGCAGCCGCTCGAAGCTGCGGCGGGGTGGTGCGAAGGTGTGGTACGACAGGCTGCCGTACGCGGACAGCATCGACCAGCAGAGGAACTCGGCGTCCTGGGTCGGGAGTTCGGGCCTGGCATCGGAGAGCAGCTCGGCCATCGCGCCGACGTCCGCACGCAGCCGCCCCCACAGTTCGGCGCGCTGGACGGACGGCAGCAGCCTGGCGTCCCGCTGCCACAGGGTGCCGAGCGCCCGGTGCTCCACGGCGACGGCGGCGAGCGCGCCGCAGAGCCCGTCCAGGTCCCGGTGGCCGGCGCGGACCGCCGCCCGGACCGCGGCGAGGTCCGACTCGACGGCCCGGAGCAGGAGTTCGGGCTTGTTACGGTAGTGCCGGTAGAGCGCGGGGGCGGTGATGCCGACCTCGGCGGCGACCTCGGCCATCGAGATCTGGTGGTATCCCCGCCGGTGGAACTGCTCGCTCGCCACCGCGAGGATCTGCGCCCTGCGCCCGGGCGGCCGGCGCACGACCTCCCGCTCCGTCGTCACGTGACTCCCCTCGCGATCGGCCCGGGTGCCGCACCCCGCTGGTCCGTGCTCCCCGCAGCGGACCGGTTCGGTGAATCGCGGCAACACCACACCTCGATGATTCGCCACAGGTTAGCAAGGATTCACTTCCCCCTCCCCGATCAGCGAGAAAGAAGTGCTCCGATGCTGGACAGCCATGGCTACCAGCGATTAACTTGTGGGGCGATCAACGGGCACCACGAAGGGAGCGCCGCCGTGCGCCGCACCGTGTTCACCGAGGACCACGAGGCGTTCCGGGAGACCATCCGGAGCTTCATCGCCAGGGAAGTCGTCCCGGTCTACGAGAGCTGGGAGGCCGAGGGCCACCCGCCGCGCGACTTCTACCGCAAGCTCGGCGAACTGGGTGTCTACGGCATCGAGGTACCCGAGGAGTACGGCGGCGCGGGCGAGACCGGCTTCAAGTACCAGGCGGTGATCAGCGAGGAGTGCGCCCGCGCGGGCGTCACCTTCGGCTCCTCCGGTGTGCACACCGGCCTGGTGCTGCCCTACCTGCTGGAGTACGCCGACGAGGAGCAGAAGCGGCGCTGGCTGCCGGGCTTCGTCTCGGGCGACATCATGACGGCGATCGCGATGACCGAGCCGGGCGCGGGCTCGGACCTGGCCGGGATCAGCACCACGGCGAAGCTCTCCGAGGACGGCACCCACTACGTCCTCAACGGCGCCAAGACCTTCATCACCGGCGGCGTGCTGGCCGACCTGGTGCTGGTGGTCTGCCGCACCTCCCCGTACGACCCGGCCGACCGCCGGGCCGGCCTGTCGATCCTCTGCGTCGACACCACCTCCCCCGGCTACGCGGTCGGCCGCAAGCTCCAGAAGATCGGCCTGCGCACCTCGGACACCGCCGAACTCTCCTTCACAGACGTCAAGGTGCCGGTGGAGGACCTGCTGGGCGAGGAGGGCAAGGCCTTCGACTACCTCACCCACAACCTGGTGCAGGAGCGGCTGGCGATCGCCGTGGGCGCGTACGCCTCGGCCGCGGCCGCGGTGCGTTTCGCGGTGGGTTACGTCAAGGACCGCAAGGTGTTCGGCCAGGCGGTGGCCGAGTTCCAGAACACCAAGTTCACCCTGGCCGACTGCCAGGCCCAGGTGATGGCCCAGCAGTCGATGGTCGACCGGGCGCTCGAGCTCTACCAGAACGGCGAACTGACGGTCGCCGACGCGGCGGCGACCAAGCTGTTCTGCACCGAGTCCGCCTCCCAGGTGATCGACAAGTGCCTTCAGTTGCACGGCGGCTACGGCTACATCCTGGAGTACCCGATCGCCCGTCTCTACACCGACAACCGGGTGTTCAGGATCTACGGCGGCACCAGCGAAGTCATGAAGACCATCATCGCCAAGTCCCTGGGCCTGTAGGCCCGGGAGGCGCGGCGGCCGTCCCCCACCGGACCGCCGCGTCCCCGGTAGCGGGCTTCCCCCATGGGCCCGCTGCCGGCCCCTTCGCGACCTTAGACCGACCGGTCTTCCGAGAGCCGACGCACCGAGGACGCCATGACACCCGCGCTCGCCAAGCTCGTCCGCGTCCAGGCCGCGCTCAGCGCACCCGGCGCCCCCTTCGCCACCGCCGACACCCCTGACGGCCCGCACTACCGCCAAGGCCCGCGCACCCTGCGGGAGTTGCTGGACGCGACCCTCGCGCACGACGACCGCCCCTTCCTGCTGGCCGGCTCCCGCGAGCTGACCTACGCCGGGCACCACGCGGCCGCCACCGCCCTCGCCCACCGGTACCGCACCAGGTACGGCCTGCGGCCCGGCGACCGGGTGGTGATCGCCATGCGCAACCTCCCCGAGTGGCAGATCGCCTTCTGGGCCACCCAGTTGGCCGGGCTGGTCGCCGTACCGCTGAACGCCTGGTGGGAGCGCGAGGAGCTTGGGTACGCGCTGAACGACTGCGAACCGGGGCTGATCGTCGCCGACCGCGAGCGCGCCGAGCGGACCGAGCGGTGGGCCGCCGCCCATGGAGTACCGCTGCTCACCGTCGGGGCCCCGGGGCTCGGGCACGACCGGCTGGAGGAACCGCCGCTCGACGGCCCGGCCGCGTCCGGGGCCGGTCTCCCACCGGTCGAGCTCTCCCCCGAGGACCAGGCCACGCTCATCTACACCTCGGGAACCACCGGTCGCCCCAAGGGAGTCTCCGCCACCCACCGGGCCTGGTGCGCGGCGGCGCAGAACCCCCGCTTCTTCGCGCTGAGCGCGATGCTCTGCGCGGACGTGGACCCGGTGGCGGTGCCGCCGCACACCGCGCTGATGACCTACCCGTTCTTCCACGTCGCGGCGTTCACCGCGCTGTTCCCGCTGATGGCGAGCGGCGGCACCGTGGTCCTGATGCGCAAATGGGATGCCGCCGAGGCGCTCCGGCTGATCGCCGGACACCGGATCACCGCCTACTACGGGGTCCCCGCCACCGCACTCGGGCTGCTGGACGCGGCCGACGCCGCCGGGGAGGAGCTGCCCACGATGCGGGCGATCAGCACCGGCGGCTCCGCGGCCCCGCCCGAGCTGGCCCGGCGGATCGCCCGCCGCTTCGGCGGGCGGGTGGAGGCCCGCAACGGCTACGGCCTCACCGAGACCTGCGGCGGCGTGATCGCCAACCTCGGCGCCCGCTACGTCGAACAGCCCGACAGCATCGGCCGCCCCGCTCCCGCCGTCGAGGTGCGGATCGCCGGCCCCACGGGCGCCGCCCTCCCGGACGGCGAGATCGGCGAGCTCTGGCTGCGCGGGCAGCCGGTCTTCAGCGGCTACCGCAACAACCCCGGGGCCACCGCCGCCGCCTTCACCGACGGGTGGTTCCGCACCGGCGACCTGGCCCGCCTCCACGGCGGCGAGGTCTACATCGTCGACCGGCTGAAGGACATGGTCATCCGCGGCGGCGAGAACGTCTACTGCATCGAGGTCGAGGGGGTGCTCTTCGACCATCCGGAGGTCGCCGACGCCGCCGTGATCGGCGTGCCGCACCCCGTACTCGGCGAGGAGGTGGCCGCCGTGGTGGTGCTCCGGCCGGGCGCGGGCGTCGACGCGGACGGGCTGCGCGACCACATCGCGGCCCGGCTGGCCTCGTTCAAGGTGCCCGCGCACGTGTTCCTGCGCGGCACCGGACTGCCCCGCAACCCCACCGGGAAGATCGTCAAGCGCGCCCTGCGCGCCGAGGTCATCGCGCAGGGCGCCGTTCCGGGCGCGACGTGAGCCGGACGGCCGGTCAGTCCGCCGGACCGGCCGCCGCCTGGGCGCGCCAGGCTTCGAGGCCCGCTTGGGAGGCCGCCTTGGCCTGTTGGAGGGCGCGGGCCGCCAGTTCACTGGGTGAGGTCTCCAGCTGCTGCACCCAGCCCCGTCCGGCCGAGGCCAACGCCACGCCGACGAGCACCGTGCCGGTCAGCCCGATCAGCGCGCCGATCCCGGCGAGCGCGGCACCGGCGGTGAGCATGCCCCGGTTGACCTGGAATCCACTGATGAACTTCTGATGGTTCGCCATGGCATCCACCATCCAAGAGTGGCGTGCCGTCCGCACCCGGAAGCCGTCCGCCGATGGACCGGACCGGGTGCCCGGCTACCGCACGCGGCTGGTCCGGGCCGGGTGCACGGTTGCCGTCCGCGGAGCGGGCCGCCTAGGGTCGCGCTCGGGGGTCCCTCCAGCAGTAGGCCGCGAACCAGGAGGACGCGATGGCCGGCCCAGCTCCCGCCGACACCCCCGCCGATCTGGTGGCACTCGCCGACGAGCACGCCGCGAAGGCCGCCTCCGACCCGCACGGCCGCAGCGCGCACCTCCTGGTCCACGACGGCGTACTGCGCCAGACCGTGATCGCCCTGACGGCCGGGACCTCACTGGACGAGCACAACGCACCGCCCGCCGCCAGCATCCAGGTACTGCGCGGACGGGTGTCGCTGACCGTCTCGGGCCGGCGGATCGAGCTGCGGGCCGGCCACCTGCGCCCGATCCCGCAGGAACGGCACGGCCTGCTGGCCCACCAGGACTCGGTGGTGCTGCTCACCGCCGTCACCTACTGACCGCGCGGCGGGACGGCGCGGCGGCGCGGCGGAAGAGCCGTCAGGCCTCCGGAGCAACCGTCCGGCCCGCGTCGGGCTCAGGACGCCGGCGCGTCCAGGACCGTCCCGCTGACCAGCCGCAACCCGCGCAGGATCTCCCGTCCGTCCGGGGCCTGGTCGGGGGTCGCGAACCACTGGACCGCCAGCCCGGTCAGGAGTGACTGGTAGAAGGCGCCCCTGGCCAGCTCCTCGGGGACGTCGGGCACTTCCGCCAGCCCCTGGAAGATCGCCGAGAGTCCGAGCCGCGCCTCGCGCTGGGTGGCCGCGAACGCTTCCCGCAGCTCCGGCGAGTCCGCCACCCGGGTGGCGACCTCCAGCTGCACCGCCCACAGGTCACGGTGCTCGACGAAACTCTCCAGCACCCGGTCCCAGACGGCGACGAAGCGTTCCTCGGGGGTGGCGGCGCCGTGCGCCCCGGCCGTCAGCCTGCCGACCTCCTCACCCCACTCACCCATAGCCTCGATGATCGCCTGGACGAGCAGGGCGTCCTTCGAGCCGTAGTGGTAGCCGATGGCGGCCAGGCTGACCCCGGCGGCCGCGGCGATGTCCCGGGCGGTGGTGCGCCCGTAGCCCTTCTCGTACAGGCAGCGCTTGGCCCCCGCCAGCAGATCCTCGCGATTTCCCATGGCCCGATGCTATTCCAGCGCTGGACGACCGTCTTGGACAGTAGAGCAAGACACCCGAGTCACACGACCGTGCGGTGCGGCCGTCCCGGACGGCCGCTCCCCACGTCCCCACCGCCGCACCCCGCGCCCCGCGCCCCGGCCACCCCGGTGCCCGGCCGTCAACACGGCTCCCCACCCGCCCCGACCTGATGAGATCTCAGACCGCACGCTCGCCGCCCCGGTGCGGCCGGCGGACCGGAGCGAGCCGGCCAGCCGGTCGGGCGGGGTGCGGCAGCCGGGGTGCGGGACCGGCGGACAGGCGGCCCGCCCGAACGTGGTCGAGACCACATACCCCGCCCCACCTGCGGGACACCCGCTCTTTGACCACCGTTTCCCGACCGGTGTATACGTTCTGCGCTCGCGCCAGGCATACTGGCCGAGTCGGGCAAGCCCGCCCGGCCCTGATAACGGCGAGATATCCGAAGGGACCGGTGGTCAGGGATGCTGCGCAACGGTCTGGAGCCCTGGCACCTCCTCGTGGTGCTGGCTGTCATCGTTCTGCTCTTTGGCTCGAAGAAGCTGCCCGAGATGGCCCGTGGCCTCGGGAAGTCCATGCGGATCCTGAAGGCGGAGACCAAGGCGCTGCGCGAGGACGAGACTCCGACCGACGGGACGGCCCAGAACTCCACGGCCACCAGCACTGCCACCGAGCAGCCGCGCCCGGCGGTGAGCCCCACCAACATCGCCAAGTCCGCCGAGACCGACAGGTCGGCCACCACCGCCTGAGCCGGCCACCACGACTTCACCCGGAGCCTCCGGCCCGTCAGCTGACGGGCCGGAGGCTCCGGCGCTTCCGTTCCTGACCGCGGACGCTTCCGTTCCTGACCGCGGGGGCCACCGCCACCGACCGGCCGGCGTGAGCGGGTGGCGGAGCGGCCCGTGCGGCGGCACCGGCGGACCGGATGCCGACCGGACGCCGCGTCAGTCGTCGCCGTTGTTCGCGTTGCGGTCGCGCGACTGCTGGCCGTGCAGCGTGTTGACCAGTGCACCGAGGCGGTTCTGCCAGTTCTGGGTGGTAGCGCCGTCGACCGCGTGCTTCTTGGGCAGGTCCTTGACGGTCTTCTGGACACCGCGCAGCACCGCCTCGGCATCCTGCGGCCGGTGGTCGGCGATCGCCTGTGCCGCGGTGTCCAGCCGGTCCAGCAGCTCGCCCTGCTTGTCCTTCTCCTTGCCGAACGGCTGCGCCGCCACGTCGGCGCGGAGCGCGGCCAGTGCGGCGGCCGGGCCGTTCTTGGGCGGGGCGCTGGTCGTGGTGCCCGGCGTCGGGGTGGTGGCCGCGGCGGCCGGGGAGGGCGCCACCGCGGTCGGCGGGTTACCGCTCGGCGCCGCGGCCGGAGCCGAGCTGCCGGAGGACCCGCCGAGCGCGAAGGCGGCGACCGCCACCACGCCCGCCACCACGGCGACCCCGATCGCGATCGGTACCAGCGGTCGTCTGCGGCGCTGCGGCACGGGCTCGTCGTGGGCGGGCACGGGCTCCATCAACGAGGTGGCGGCCCCGGACGCCGGAGGTCCGCCCGGCGGGGTGAACGAGGGCCGGGCGAACGGCGGCGGGGCCGCCGCCGGAAGTACGGCGGTGCGCTGCGCGTCGACGTGCCCCTGGCCCGGCGCCTGGGCCGGTGCTCCGGTGACCGGGGGCAGCAGCTGGGTGGCGGCGAAGAGTTCGGCGCCCTGCCCGTTGGTTGCCAGCAGCTCAGCCGTACGGTCGGTGGCCGCGGCCACCGGGACGGCGGCCAGCAGCTCCGACCGGGCGACGGCCGCATCGGCCGGACGGTCTCCGGGCTTCTTGGCCAGCAGCCGCAGTACCGCCGCGTCCAGCGCCGGCGGTACGTCCGGGCGGCGCGCCGCGACCGGGGCGGGCTGCTCGCTGACGTGCTTGAAGGCGATGCCGACCGGGGTCTCGGCGTCGAACGGCGGCCGGCCGGTGAGCATTTCGACCAGGACGCAGCCGACCGCGTACAGGTCGGAGCGGCCGTCCACCGGGGCGGCGGTGGCCTGCTCGGGCGAGAGGTAGGCGGCGGTGCCGACCACCGAGGCGGTCTGGGTCAGCCGGGAGCTGGAGGAGCCGGCCCGGGCGATGCCGAAGTCCACCACCTTCACCCCGCCGTCCTGGGTGATCATGATGTTGCCGGGCTTGATGTCCCGGTGCACGATCTCGGCCGCGTGGGCGACCTCCAGCGCCTCGCAGACGGCGGCGGCGACACCGACGGACCGCTCCACCGGCAGGCGTCCGAGTTCGGCGATCAAGCGGCTGAGCGGCTGGCCGTGCACCAGCTCCATCACGATGTACGGGGAGCCCTGGTCCACGCCCGAGTCGAAGACGGTGACGATGCGCGGGTGGACCAGCATCGCGGCGTGCTGGGCCTCGCGACTGAAGCGCTCGGCGAAGCGCGGGTCGTCGGCCAGGCCGCCGTTGAGCACCTTGACCGCGACCGCACGGCCGAGCACCCGGTCGTGGCCGCGCCAGACGGTGGCCATCCCACCGACGCCGATTATCTCCTCCAGTACGTAACGCCCGTTCAGCGCACGTCCGATCACCTGGCACCACTCCCCTCGGGTCCACCGGCCGGAGACTTCGGGCCGCTGGTGCACCTGTGCACGATAACCAACTCGACCGTGTGGTGTTCTCGCAGACCGTGTGCGCCTTCCGGGCAGCCGTGCCACACGCCGCGACTACCGGACACCGAGCACGCGGAGCAGCACCAGCCGGACCCGGAGGACGAGGACAGTGACGCGCGGGGGGAAGTGGATCACCTCGGCGCCTGCAGGCTGCCGTAGCGCTGCATGCGCTGCCAGCGCAGGCGGGACCCGGCCACCGCCGTGCAGACGGACTGGATCACCACCAGGTACATCAGCTGCCGGTAGACGAACTGCTGCAGTGGCAGGCTCCAGAGCGGGCCCAGCCGCTCACGGTCGAGTCGGAAGGCATAGCCGGCCATCGCCAGCTGGAGCACCAGGAAGGCGAGCCAGACGCCGAGGACCCGTACCGGGTCCAGGAAGGCCAGGCCGTACAGGGCGAAGACGTCCACCACCGGGGAGAGCAGGGGCAGCAGCACCTGGAACATCAGCAGATAGCCCAGGCCGCGTCGTCCGAGCTTGCCCGCCTGGCCCCCTTGGACGAGCGCGCCGCGGTGCTTCCACATCGCCTGCAGGGTGCCGTAGCACCAGCGGTAGCGCTGGCGCCACAGTGCGCCGAGGGAGGCCGGGGCCTCCGTCCAGGCCTTGGCCCGTTCCTCGTACACCACCCGCCAACCGGCCCGGCAGAGCGCCATGGTGAGGTCGGTGTCCTCGGCCAGGGTGCTCTCGCCCACACCGCCGACCCGCAGCAGGGCGGAACGGCGGAAGGCTCCGACCGCACCGGGCACGGTCGGCATGCACTCGGCCAGGTCGAAGAGCCTGCGGTCCAGGTTGAAGCCGACCACGTACTCGATGTGCTGCCAACGGCCCAACAGCCCACCGCGGTTGACCACCTTGGCGTTGCCCGAGACGGCGCCGACCCGCCGGTCGGCGAAGGGCTGCACCAGCATCCGGACGGCGTCCGGCTCGAAGACGGTGTCGCCGTCCACCATCACCAACAGCTCGGACCGGGCGGCGGCGATACCGGTGTTGAGCGCAGCGGGCTTGCCCGCGTTCTCCTGCCGGATCACCCGGACGCCGGGAAGGTTCAACGACTCGACCAGGTCGGCGGTGCCGTCGGTGGAGCCGTCGTCCACCACGATCACCTCGACCGGATGGTCGGAGTCCAGCAGCGAACGGACGGCCGGCTCGATGCCGGCCACCTCGTTGTAGGCGGGGACGATGACGCTGACCGGCTCGGTGACGGGCGGACCCCAGGAGCGGCCGCGCAGCCGCCTGTGCCGCCGGGCGGCGACCAGCACGGCCACCGCGCGCAGGGCGCTCACCGCACCCGCGGCGTACAGCAGCCAGTCGAGGGTCCCGAGTACCCAGTCGCCGGCCGTCATGGCGGCGATCAGTGCCTGTCCCTGCCAGCGGTCGGAAGTGCCGGCCGCCTTCACCGGGTTCGACAGGCCGACCGCGTCACCGACGGTGGCGAAGCGGTAACCCGCCGCCTGCAGCCTGGGCAGCAGCTGGTCGAGCGCGGCCACGGTCTGGCTGCGGTCGCCGCCCGCGTCGTGCATCAGCAGGATCTGGCCGTCGGTGCCGTGCGGGGTGGCGTTGGTGAGGATCTTCTCGATGCCCGGGCGCTGCCAGTCCTCGCTGTCGAGGGTGGTCAGCACGGTGAGGTAGCCCTCCCGGCCGGCCTGCTGGACAGCTTGCCAGTCGGTGTCGGTCAGCGCCTCGGCGGAGGAGGAGTACGGCGGGCGGAGCAGTGAGCTGGTCCGCCCGGTGGCGCCGGCCAGGGCCAGCTGGGCCTCGCGCAGCTCCAACGAGCGGCGCCAGGGTGCGACGCTGCCGAGATCGGTGTGGGTGAAGGTGTGAATTCCGATCTGGTTGCCCTCGGCCAGGATCCGGCGGGCCAGCCCGGGGTTGTCGGCGACCTGGGTCCCGACTACGAAGAAGGTGGCGTGCACGTTGTGGCGGCGCAGTACGTCCAGGATCTGCGGGGTCCAGCGCGGATCGGGGCCGTCGTCGAAGGTGAGCGCGATGGTCCCGGCCGCGGGCCGGGCGGTGCTGGGCCCGGTGGCCGAGCCGGCCGGGACCGGGTCGATCACCGGACCGCCTCCGTGGACCACAGGGGGGACGTCGGCGTCGCTGCCCTGGCTCAGGGCCGCCCCGTCGGCGGTCTGCCCGTACATGTGCCGGGTGTAGCCCTGCAGCAGGAGCGCTGCCGAGAGCGTGGTGATCAGTACGGTGAGCAGCAGCCAGTGGGTGCGCAGCGGGACGTTGCGCACCGTGCCGCGCCTGCCGCGGCTTCGGCGTCGGGGGGCGGTACGGGTCGGCGTGGTCACTCGGTCCTCGGTCGGGGGTGCAGGGCCGGGGGTCGGGGCGGGCGGCTCGGAAGACGGTCGTCGGGTGTCAGGCGGTCTTGGTCGGGTGGGCGTGCGACGGTGTGGCGCTCGGGTGGCCATGAGTCGTCGGGCTCGCGGTGGCGCTCGGGGCGGGCGCTGTTGCGGGCGCCGTGGAGGGGCCGGGTCCGGCCGGGGCTCCGGGGGCTGCCTGGCCGGCGGCCGGGGCTCCGGGGGCTGCGGGGGCTCCCGGAACGCGGCGGGCGGTGGTGGCCGCGGGCCCGGACGGCCTCGGTCCGGTCGTACTGGAGGCCGCGGGATCGCCTGGTGCTGTACTCGGCTCCGAGCTCGGTACCGGCTGGGGCGCGACCGGAGGCCGGCCTGCCTGTTGCGCCGGCGACTGGGGGAGGAAGGGGGCGTTGACCGTGGGGCCGCCGAGCGCGCTGCTGACCAGTAGAGCGAGGTAGCCGGCGGCGGGGACGGCGGCCAGTCGGCCGAGTCGCCTCACCCGGCGCTGGCGGCGGCCCGAGGAGTCCACGAAGACCGGCGCGTCGGATGGCGCCGACTCGGCGGACGGTGACGGCACACGGTCGATCCGCACCGTGTCGTCCGGCGCGGCCCGGTCCGCCACCGTGTGGCCCGGCATCGCGTGATCCGGCGCCGCGTAGTCCGGCGCCGCATAGTCCGGCACCGCGTAGTCCCGCAGCATGGCGTCCACTGTCGGGTGACACCTCACTGCCTCGTCCGTTGCGGTCCAACTCGTCGTCATGGCCGGGCCTTTCGCCTGGCGACTGCGCGGCCGATTGTGCGGTCCGCAGCATGCCGGGGGTCGGTGACACGGGCGGCCGGTGGACACGGGGAAGCCCACCGACCGCCCGGTGCCGGGGAGTTGACGCTCCACCGGCGGGGTGGTCCGGGCGGCCGACGGGCCCGGGGGTGCGCCGTCGGCCGTCCGGAGTCGAACCGGGCGTGCGGTGGACACGGGGGAGCCCACCGACCGCCCGGAGCTTGGGAGTTGCTACCGGGTACTGCTGGTCCGGTACTTCGGTTCACTGGTGCAGCGGTTCACCGGACGGACGGTGTGCCCGGGGGGGAATGTCGCACACCGTCCGTCCGGGGTTCTAGGGGTCACCTGCCAGGGCCGTTGCCTCCGCCGGTGTCGTGCCCCCCGGACCCGCCGCCGGGCCGGGTCGGCTGGCCCGGCTTGGTCGGCGGCTCGGTGGGGAGCTCGTCCTTGAGGTCCTTAGTGCGGTCCGGGGCCGGGGTCGTGCCGTTGCCACCGCCGTTGCCACCGCCGTCGCCCTTGGACCTGGCGGCGACAGCCGTGCAGTAGCCGTCCACCCGGTCCACGTCACCGGCGGCCGCGACCAGCGGGGCCAGCCGTGCGTCGGCGAGTACGGTGCGGGCCGCCGCTCCGCCGACCAGCCGGTCCGCGTACAGCCGGCAGAGCTCGGCCGACCGCTCGGCCACGGCGTCCGGGACCTGCCCGGCGGGTTGGCTCGGGTCGCCGGCCGGGTTGCCGCCGGGATCGGTGCTCGCCTCCGGGGCCCGGTCCGCGGCCGGTGAGGCGGAACCGTTCGGCCGGGGCTGTCCGGAGGCGGTGGCACCGGCACCGACGTGGTGGGCGGTGGCCGACGAGGCGGACGCCGTGGCACGCGCGGCGGTGGGACCGGCCGCGGCGGGCCGGCCGCCCAGTGCCCCGGGCAGATGTCCGGTACCGGCGGCGACGGCCACTCCCCCGAGGGTGGTGGCGGCGAACACGGCGGCGAGGACCTTCGCACTGAAGGCCCGCGCCAGCGCGGTGCTCGCCATCGTTCGTCTCCCGGGTAGCGGTGCAGGGTTGCGACGGGCCTCCCGGAACGCGGCCAGTGCCGCCTCCTCTCCGGGCAGTGCGCCGTCCGCCTGCTGCGCGTCACCCGCCGCGGCCGGGGCGGCAGCGGCGGCGAGCAGCCCGGCGAGGGCGGCATGACCAGTGAGGGGGGCCTGACCGGCCGACGTGCCGACCTCGGCGCCACCGAGCAGTTGCTCGGCGGCGCTGCGGTCGATCCGGCGGGATCGGTTGGTGCTCATCTCATGTCCTTCAGCGTCGCTGCTCCGGCGTGTGTCACACCCTGCGCGGAATTCTTCGAGGAATTTTTTTCCAGCCCGGGCTCCGGCCCGCCGTCCGGTCCCCGTCCCGGGCCCCAGCGCGTCGCCGAGGCGGTCCGTCCGGGTACGCCCGAGGCGGCTCCGCCGGCCTGGTCGAGCAGCTTGGCCAGTTTGCGCAGCCCCCGGTGGGCGGCCATCCGCACGCTGCCGGGGCGCTTGCCCAGCACCTGGGCGGCGGCGGTCGCGTCCAGGTCGAGCACCACCCTGAGCAGTACCGCCTCGGCCTGGTCCCTGGGCAGCCGGGCGATCAGGGCCAGCGCGTCGGAGGTGGCGACGGTGGCCAGTGCCGTCCCGGCGGTGTCCTCGGCGGCGGCCAGCTCGGTCAGGTACTCCACCGGGAGGTCCGCGACCGGACGGCGGCGGATGCGGCGCAGGTGGTCCATGGCCCGGTTGCGGGCGATGGTGGCGGCCCAGCCCCGGAAGCCGTCCGCGTCGCCGCTGAAGCCGCCGAGGTCGCGGGCGATCTGCAGCCAGGTCTCGGAGGCGATGTCCTCGGCGTCCTCGGGTCCGCCGCCGACCAGTACCCGCAGATAGCGGAGCAGCCCCGGCTGGACGGCGCGGAACAGCTGTCGGAACGCGTCCTCGTCCCCCTGCTGGGCCGCCTGTACGGCGGCGGTGAGGTCGGCCGTACGGCGGGCGGGCAGCGGATCGTCCGGCGGGCCCGGCCGGCTGGGTGATATCTGGTCGCCGGCGAGGTGGTCGGCGCCCGTCCCGTGTGGTTCTGCACTGTGCACCCGCCACATCATGCGCCATCCCGGTGGGGTGCCCCAGAGGCGAGGGGTGACCCGGCAGGGCGGGAGCCGTCTGCCGGGGGCGCGCGATCATGCGCGCCGGGCGGCCCGGACCGGCCGCGTGGACGCGGACGGCGGAGGGAGGCCCCGGCCGGTGGGACCCACGTCCGCTCCGGTGCCGTCGTCGGCCGGTGCCGTCCCGGCCGCCCCGGTCATACCTTGGCAGGGAGGGGCGCGCCCCGTCCCCGGGCGGGCCCGGCGGCACACCGGGCTTCCCCGCCCGGCGGCACACCGGGCCTCCACGCCCGGCCCAGCGCGACCGCACGCCCAGCCAGCACCGGGACAACGCGATGACCACCGCCCAGGACCTGTTCGCCGAGGGGCTGCGCACGCACATCGCGCCGTCCCTCCGGTCGATGGGCTTCACCGGCGGCGAGCAGCACGTCTTCCGGCTCCCCGACGAGACGTACCGGGCACTGCTCGGCATCCGGTTCGGCACCGTGAGCCAGCACGCCGTCCGGTACACCTTCGACCTCAGCCTGTCCGCCGCGACGGGCGGTGCCGAGCACTGGCGCTCCTCGATCGGCGAGCTGCTGCCGGTCGGCGGCGAGGTGTGGTGGGAGATCGCGGCCGGGCCGCGCTGGCTGGTGGCCGTGGAGGACTCGATCGCCGCCGTCCGCCACTACGGCCTGCCCGAGCTGCGCCGCCGACTCGAACAGGCGCGGGCGGGCGGTGCGGGCAGTGCGGCCTACCTCTCCGCCGCCGAGCTGGAGGAGGTCAACGCCGCCCTGCTCATCGCCGCCGTGGCCCGGATCCAGCGCGCCGAGCTGGTGGACGGGGACCTGGTGCTGATCGGCGCCTGGAGCCGCAGCGACCCGGTCGCGCGCGAGGTCCTGCAGGGGGCGGCCGAGGGCTTCCTCTCCGCCCGGGACGAACGCTTCGGCCGGGTGCGCTGCCGGGACACCCTCGGCCGCGACCTGTGGACGTTCTGACCGCGCCCGGAACCGATCCGCACTCCCCGGGTGTCCTGGTGGACGGGGAGCGAACAGCTCCCGCCCAAGGGGGAACAACCAAATGAAGACCGAGCTGCCGGCCGACCGCCGGCTCTTCTGGGACGGCTGCCTGAACGTACGGGACCTCGGCGGCCTGTCCACCACCGACGGCCGCCGCACCCGGCGCGGCGCCGTGGTGCGCGCCGACAACCTCGACATGCTCACCGCCGAGGGCTGGGCGGCGCTGGCCGACTACGGCGTGCGTACGGTGGTCGACCTGCGGGACGAGCCGGAGTACCGGCCGCTCCTGCCTCACCCGGAGGGCGTCGACCTGGTCCGGGTCCCGCTCGACCGGCTGGCCGGGGCGGCCTGGTGGGAGCGGTTCGGCGAGCTGGACGGCACACCGCTCGCCTTCCGCCCCTACCTCGACCACTGCGCGGGCGCCGTGCGCTCCCTGGTCTCCGCGGTCGCGACGGCCCGTCCGGGAGCGGTGGTGGTGCACTGCAAGGCCGGGCGCGACCGGACCGGTCTGGCCGCACTGGTCCTGCTGGCGGCGGCCCGGACCGAACCCGGCGAGATCGTCGCCGACTACCTGCTCAGTGCCGCCAACCTGCGCCCGCTCTGGGGCATCCTCGGCCGGCCGGACCAGGAGCGGGCGGCGGAGGACCTGCTGGCCCGGGCCGGCACCACCGCCGAGGACGCGCTGCTGGACACGCTGGCCGGGTTCGACCCGGACCGCTACCTGGCGTCCGGCGACCTGGCCGCCCTACGGGCCAGACTGGTGGGCTGAGGACACCGGGGCCGCGCTCACCACAGCCTGTCGACGGTGCCCGGGTGGAGGGCGATCCTGGCACCCACGAAGCCGTCCCTGGCCGACCGGGCCCGCCGGGAGCAGAACCGTGCCATGGTGACCTTGTCGAAGCCGGGCGAATCGCTCGGGAAGGGGTCCTCGGGGGTGCCGCCGACCAGCACCGTTCCCGGCAGCGCCTCCCACCCCGCGCTCTCGTAGAAACCCCCGAGGGCCCGGTCGCAGGTGAACAGGCCCAGGTCCGCACCGCTGTCCTCGACGGCCCGGCGGGCGGCGGCGACCAGCCGCCTGCCGTGGCCGCGGCCCCGGTGGGCACGGTCGGTCACCACGCAGCTCAGGCCGCGGGCGGTGAACACCTCCCCGGCGTGGGCGAGTTCCTTGGAGAGCAGGTCGAGGGCGGCGAGCACCCGGCCGCCGTCGTCCACCAGCAACATCGACCGCGGATCCAGCGCCGGGTCGTGGCTCAGCCCGGGATCGGGCCCGCCGCTGGGCCAGGCCTGCTCCTGCAACTCCCACACCTGCGCGCGGAGTTCCGACGGGACCTCGGCCTCGGGCCAGGACGTGATCCGCAACTTCGATGCACCGCCTTGGAGTTGACTTCAGGCCAGCGACACCAAATCCACTCGCCGTCGGAGCACCGGACCGTCAATACTCCCGGCATGGTGCAATTCGCAGATTTCGATTCCCGCGGCTATCCGATGGTGGACGTCCGCACAGGGTACGGCCAGTGGGTCGGCAGCTACGAGCGGACCGTCGAGGACGCGATGGACCTCGCCGTCCTCGCCCGGCTGGCGGTACCGGACTGGGGCGCGGCCGCGCGGGCCGCCGACCTCGGCTGCGGTACCGGCCGTACCGGCGTCTGGCTGCGCGACCGGGGCGTCGGCGCGGTGGACGGGGTGGACCTCACCCCCGAGATGCTCGAACTGGCCCGCGCCAAGGGCGTCCACGACCGGCTGGTCGAGGCCGACCTGGCCGCCACCGGGCTGCCCGGCGAGGCGTACGACCTGGTGGTCTCCTCCCTGGTCGACGAGCACCTGGCCGACCTGGCCCCGCTGTACCGGGAGGCGTTCCGGCTGGCCAGGCCGGGCGGGCTGTGCGTACTGGTGGGCCTGCACCCGTACTTCATCATGGCCGCCGGGATGCCCACCCACTTCGACGGCGCGGACGGCTCACCGGTCGCCATCACCACCCACGTCCACCTGGTCAGCGACCACCTCACGGCCGGACTGGCCGCCGGGTGGCAGCTCGCCGAGATGCACGAGTCCGTGGTCGACGACGCCTGGGTCGCCCTGAAGCCCAAGTGGGAGCGCTACCGCCACCACCCGGTCTCCGCCGCGTACGTCTGGCGCAAGCCGGCCTAGCCCGTACCGGCCCGGCCGGCGACGCCTCCCCTGAGCACCGCCCGCACCGGAGCCCGGCGCACCCGGCCGCGGCCCGGTCCGCCCGGCCGGCTCGTGCTCAGAAGCCCACCATCGGCGTGGTGAGCACCCGGGTGCGCCCGTCCGCTCGGGCGGCGAGGCCCGCGGCGAGGCGCAGGGACCGGCTCGGGCCGAGCAGGACGAGGGCCTCCTCGGGGGCGGCCCAGCGGTAGGCGTCGAGCTCGCCGGGCGGCAGGACGACCGGGGTGTCGGCGGGAATGGTGCCCAGATCGAAGAGGAAGTGGCAGGCCGGGTGGTCGAGTTCGGCCGAGGGGTGGGTCCAGCCGACGGCCAGCAGGGCGCCCGGCTCCTTCACGATGCCGGTCTCCTCCAGGAGTTCGCGCTTCGCGCACTCCTCGGGGTTCTCCCCCGGGTCCACCGTGCCGCCGACGAACTGCCAGTGCTCCCGGTAACCGGCCTTCACGATCAGCAGCCGCCCCTCGGGGTCGCTGATCAGGCAGCCGGAGGCCGCGTAGACGCGGCGCAGCGAGGCGAGCCACTCGTCGCGGGTCTGCAGCAGCGGGGTGTCCGTCATGGGCTGTCCCTCCGGAGGTGTCGCGGACCGGTGTGCGCGCCCACTCTCCCACTCCCACCGCGCCGCCGGGCAGGGCGTGCGGCATCCGTACGGGGCGGCACCGGCCACCGGGCACCACCCCGCGCGTCCTCCGGGTCAGTGGGCGGAGTGCTTCTCCGCGCCGCGGTGGCGGTGGCCCGGGAGTTCGGCGTGGTGCGCCGATCCCTGGAGCGGGCCGGCGGAGTCGGCGGCGCGGCGGCCGCCGTGACTGAAGACGGCGTCGCCGAAGTACGGCCCGGACTGGGTCGCCTTCGGTGTCCCGGCGCCGAGGACGGGCGGGAGCCCGCGGGGATTGGCAGCCATGCCGCGGCGTTCGAGGAGCTCCTGGGTGCCACGGCGGAGCCTGGTCATCTTGCCCGACGGTTGCTTGGTCATCGTGGACCTCCCTCCGGCGGCCACTCGTCGCGGCGGAGTGCGCGGCAGGGCGGGCGCATGGGACGTTATGTCCCGGATTCTAGCCTTTCGGCCCGTCACGGTCTCCGCTCGGCGCCTGGCCGCCGGCCGTCCCGGCGGCAACGACACACCTGACCGTCGGCCGTGCGCCGAACCGCATCTGTGGAAGCATGCGCCGGGTGGCAACGGTGATACGCGACGACAGGCGAACACGGGCGGGGGACGACGCGGCCTCTCCCGAGGTCCGGCGGATCCGCTACCCCGGCTCGCTGTTCCGCTGCGCGCTCGGCCTCGCCGCCGCCGCACTCGTGCTGCTGCTCGCCATGGGCGCCCACGGCACCACCAACGGCCTGGAGGCCGATGTCGCCGAGGGTGCGGAACACGTCCCCTGGCCACCCGGCCGGCTCGCCTCGGTGGTCTCCGGCGCCGCGCTGCTGCTCGTCCCGCTCGCCTTCTCCGTCGACCGGCTGGCCCGCCGCGCCGGGCTGCGGGCCGCCGACGGGGTCTTCGCCGCCGTGGTCGCGTACGGGCTCTCGCTCGGTCTCGACACCGTCTTCGGCGACCTCGCCACGCTGACCCACGCGGCCCCCGAGGGCCTCGGCCGGACCGACGCCGTCTACGGGCACCTGGCACCCGTCCTCGCCTTCATGACCGCCGCCGATCTCGTCGGACTGCCCCGCTGGCGCGCCGCGCTGACCGCGACCCTCGCCACGGCCGGGCTGTCCGGGCTGATCACCGGCTGGGCCACCCCGCTCTCACTGGTCCTGGCCCTGCTGGTGGGCTGGGCCGCCGCCCACGGCACCGTGTACGCGATCGGGACCCCGGTCGTCCGCCCGAGCACCGAGCAGCTGCGAACTGCGCTCGGCCAGGCCGGCGCCCGCCCGGACCTCGCCCGCCGTACCGGCTCCTTCCGCTACCTGGTCACCCAGCACGACGGACGCCCCGACCTGGACGTCCACCTGCTCGACCGCCACGCCCAGGCCACCGGCCTGTTCCACCGGCTGTGGCTGCTCCTGCGGCTGCGCACCGCCCCTCGCCCGCGCGGGCCGCGCGGCCTGCGCTCGCTGCGCTCCGGCCTGGAGCACGAGGCCCTGCTCGCGTACGCGGCCTCCGCCGCCGGTGCCCGCACCCGCCGCCTGGCCGCCACCACCGAACTCGACGCCGACCGCGCCCTGGTCGCCTACGAGTACCTCCCGGGCCGGCCCCTGTCAGAACTCGACGACACCGAAGTCACCGACGAGGTGCTCAACGACGCCTGGCGGCAGCTGGACCTGCTGCGGCGCCGCCGCATCGCCCACCGCGCCCTCGCCCCCGAGAACGTGCTGGTCGGTCCGGACGGCGCGGTCCACCTGGTCGGGCTCACCGACGGCGAGATCGCCGCGGGCGAGCTGCTGCTGCACCTCGACGTCGCCGGACTGCTCACCACCCTGGCCCTGCGGGCCGGCGCCGAACGCGCGGTGACGACCGGCACCGCGCTCCTCGGTGCGGCCTCGATCGGCGCCGCACTGCCGCTGCTCCAGCCGATCGCCCTGCCGCGCGGCACCCGGAACGCGCTCAAGGGCCGGCCCGAACTGCTCGCCGCGCTCCGGGAGGAGACCCTGCGCGGGCGGCCCCAGGCCCCGGTCGAACCGGTACGGCTGGAGCGGCTGCGCCCGCGCACCCTGCTGGCCCTGGTCGCCGGGGTGTTCGCCGGCTACCTGCTGCTGCAGTTCATGTTCAGCTCGAAGACCGACCCGATCTCCACCGTCGCCCACGCGGACCCCGGCTGGCTGGCACTGGCCGCGCTGGCCGCCGTCGCCAGCCACTTCGCGGCGACCATGGGCTTCGTCGGCTTCGTCCCGGAGCGGCTGGGCTTCCGGCGCGCGCTGGCCGCCCAGGTGGCGGGCTCCTTCGTCAGGCTGGTCTCCCCCGGCGGGGTCGGCGGGGTGGCGCTGAACACCCGCTTCCTGCAGTGCGGCGGCGTGCCGACCGCGCAGGCGCTGTCCAGCGTGGGCGCGTCCCAGCTGATCGGGGCGGCGCTGCATCTGCTGCAACTGGCGGTCTTCAGCGCCCTGCTCGGCCACGGCGAGGGCGCCGAACTCCCGGAATCCCCCGTCCTGCTCGCCTCGCTGGCGGTGCTGGCCGTCCTCATGGTGCTGGCGCTCTCCGTGCCCTGGGTGCGCGGGCGGCTGGCCAAACTGCTGCGGCCGCTGCGCGCCGAGGTACTGCCCCGGCTGCTCGACCTGCTCCAGCAGCCCCGCAAGCTTGTCATCGGACTGGTCGGGCAGATGCTGGTGTCGATGACCTTGGTCGCCTGCCTGTACTGCTGCACCCGGGCCGTCGGACCACGGCCCGCCTTCGCCGCCACCGCCGTCGCCTACCTGGCCGGGAACGCCGCCGGCAATGCCGCCCCGACCCCCGGCGGCTCCGGCGTGGTGGAGGGCCTGCTCGCCACGGCCCTGGCCGGCACCGCCTCGATCGACAAGGGCACCGCGCTCGCCGCGGTGATCCTGCTCCGGGTGCTGACCTTCCTGCTCCCGATCCTCCCCGGCTGGCTGGCCTTCACCTGGCTCCAGCGCCGCAAGGCGCTCTAGCGGCGCGCGCGAACCACCGCGCGCCACCTGGGCCCACCGGGCCCGGGGTGCCGCACGGCCGGTCCCTGCGGCCGGAGTCCGTCAGCGGTACTCGTCCTCGTCGAGTTCGACGATGCGGGCCTGTTCGACCGCGTCCGCGTCATTGGCGTCGTCCGAGCCGAGCGAGCGGCGTTCGCGCAGCTGCTCGAAGTCGTCGCCGGGGTGGCCGTCGATGTCCCGCTCCTCGTCCTCCGTCTCCAGGACGAGCGGGGATTCGTCGGCGAAATCGTCGAAGTCCTCGGGGAACTCGGGGTTCTCGGGGTTCTGCCGCATGGCGTCCGTCCCTGCTGCTCGGAGCCCCACCTGGGCCCAGGTCGGTACTGGAAGTATCCGACGGCCGCGGCCCGGCCGCGCGCCTTCGCCGTCCAGTCGGCATTTTGTCCGGCTCTCGCACGGTAGACCCATGGACCGCCCTCCGGACAGTGCCCGTCACCCGCGCGGCTCTGCCGCCGCCCGCTCGCCTCCGGGCCCTCCGACCCGGCGCCGACGCTCTTCGCTCGCCCTCCTTGCCCACCACTGGGCAGGAGGGGCCCGCACTCCCTCGTTCCTCGGTCGCTTGTCGCTCATCGCTTTCGGCACCGGCGGGCCCTTCGGCTATCCGTTCCTCCCGGGGCCGCCGCGGCGGCGGCCCGGGCTGCGAGGGCGCCGAGCCGGTCGCGCAGGGCCGCGGGCTCGTGGACCTCGAAGTCGCAGCCCAGCATGGCCAGTCGGACCGCCAGCCAGTCCAGCGACTCGGAGCTGGCCCGCAGCCTGCAGGTGTGCTCGTCGATCGGCTCCAGCCGGTCGGACGGGCCGGTCAGCCAGCACGGGACCCGGTCGATCGGGGAGTGCAGGGTGACCACGGCGGTGTAGGTCGTGGTCAGGTCGGCGAGTTTGCGGGCGACGTATACGGCGGCGTCCTCGGCGGGCAGTTCGCGCGGCGGCACCCGGGCCCCGGTGGGCAGGGGGTCGCGCAGGCGGTCGACCCGGAAGATCCGCCAGTCGTCCCGTTCGTTGTCGTACGCGACCAGGTACCAGCGCCGTCCGGCGGCGACCAGTCGGTGCGGTTCCACCAGGCGGCGGGTCTCGTCGGCGGCGCCCTGGGGCCGGCCCCAGCCGGCCCGGTAGGTGAAGCGGATCCGTTCCCGGGCGGCGACCGCCGAGGCCAGCACGGTGAGCGTCTCCGGGTCGACCCGCGGACCGCCGGCGTCCAACCGTACGGTGGCGGCGCCGAGCGAGCCGACCCGGTGCCTCAGCCGGGACGGGAGCACCTGGACCAGTTTGGCCAGCGCCCGCACCGATGCCTCCTCTACGCCCTCGACCGCCGCGCCGGCCGCCGTGCGCAGGCCGACCGCTATCGCCACCGCCTCCTCGTCGTCCAGCAGCAGTGGCGGCATCGCGGTACCAGCGACCAGGCGGTAGCCGCCGATCGGACCGCGCGTCGCCTCCACCGGATAGCCGAGGTCGCGCAGCCGTTCGATGTCACGGCGGATGGTGCGCGGGGTGACCTGGAGGCGCTCGGCCAGCTCGCTGCCCGGCCACTCGCGTGGGGTCTGCAGCAGGGAGAGCAGGTTCAGCAGGCGTGCGGAGGTGTCCGTCATGGTGGCCAGCATGACGGAGGTAGCGGACAGGTTCTGACCTGTATGCGGCTTACCGTCGACGACGTCCGGGGCGCCGGCCGCGGGAATCCGCGGGACCCGCCCCGCCCCCGTGTCGGGCCCCGGCCGGTGGATCCGCAGCCCGGGGCTCGGCACACACCACAACCGAGCTCGCGCGAGCCCAACCAGCGGCTTCCCCCGGACGAATCGGGTAATACCGACTCTACTGATACGGCCGCGCCCGCGCCGTTCGGGGGTGACACCGGCGCGCTCGAACGCGGCGAGGTCGAGAAGGGCGCCCCGGTCCTGCTCTTCGGCTTCGGCGGCGGCCTCTCCTACGCCGGCCAGATCGTCCGCTGCCCCTGATCCCACGGCACCCCGGCACGCATCCGGCGGCCCCTTGCCCACCGGCAGTCGCCCCGGACGGCCCGTCAAGGGCCCGCCGGGCACCCTGCCGACGACAAGCCCCGCTGTTGGGGTCGCACGGCCCGAGGAGCGCGCGGACCAACTCCTGGACCTTGCCATCGGGCAGTGCCTGGACCGAGGCGAAGCGGGCCGGCCGGCCCGCCCGTTCGACTGCGGCTCGCGCCCCACCGGGCGCCCTGACGTCGCGCCGGCCCCAGAGGCCACCCGCCGCACACATCACGACTTCGCGCGCCAACCCCGCTCCGGGCGGTCCCTGGGGCTCGTGGGCCGGTCCGCAGGCGTACCATCGGTCAGCTTTCCCAGGCCGCGGCGAGCGCCGTAACGGGGTCGGTGGCGGCGGGCGCACAGGGCCACCAAATTCCGTCCTCCTTGGCATACGGGTACCAGCGCCCGTCCGGGCCGAGGCGGAGCTGGAGGCCGCTGTCGCCAAAGGTGAGGCGGTTCCGCCAGGCGCGCAGGGGCAGCGACGCGCCCTGGTCGCGACGGGGGGCCATGTCCGTGATGGCCTCGGTCACCGCCGTGCGGGCGGCGGCCATGGCGTCCGGGTCTGCGGCCACGGGGTCCTCGGCGACGGCCATCCCGATGGCGCCGCCGTACCGCCAGGCGCGGGTCAGCCGGGCAAGTTCCTGGGGGCGCAATCCGGTTCCGGCCTGCAGGGCGTGGAACCACTCGAGACTGCGCTGCGTGACGGTGAGGCGCACCGCGTCCTGGCGTTCGGCGAGTGCCAGCCAGGAGTGGTCTCCGGCGAGCAGCTGTCCGGCGCGAACGGCTGCGTCGGCGGCCAGGTGGTCGAGGTCGGCAGCGGTGAGGCCTGAATCTGCCGGGGGTTCGACCGGGAGGCGGGGCGTGCGTTCGGCGGCGGGCCAGCGCGGCTCGGGCAGAGCGGGCCGCTGGTCGGCCCAGCTCGCATAGGCGGCTGCGGCCGGAATGCCCGTCGGGGTCTGGCCGGCGGGTGGCCGGTCGGCCGCCCGCCGGTCGCGCAGCGCGGCGAAGACCTGCTCGCGGTCCCGGCCGCGCAGGGCGAAGAGGACGAAGGGGTCCTCGTCGATGCGGGCCCCGATGGCGTAGCAGAGGGCCGCCGCGTGCTTGCAGGGGTAGCCCCAGTCGGGGCAGGAGCAGTCGGGGTCCAGTTCGGTGGGGGCGGGCAGCAGCGACACGCCGGCGGCCCGCGCGTCCTCGACCAGCTCGGCGGGCATCTCGCCGTCCAGCAGCGCCGCGACGTGTCCGGCCCGAGCGGCGACCGCGTCGAGCAGCGCGCTCCACTGGTCGTCCGTCAGTACGGGGACGTGGACGGCCGAACGGTACGGCTTCGGGCGGCTGCCCTGGACCGGCGCCTTCACCTGCCCGGGAACGATCAGGACCTGGCCGACCATGCCCTTTCGCGCATAGGTACGGCCCCGGGAAAGGCGGGCGGAGTCGAGGGTCGAGCCCTCCAGGGCGGTGACCCATGCCCGGCCCCACCAGGTGGCGGCGAAAGCGCGGGCACCCCGGGTGGGTGCGCGACGGGCCGGACTCATGACTGCCTCCTCAGGGCCACCAGTTCAGCCAGTTCGTCGTCGCCGAGCTCGGTCAGCGCGGCCTCGCCGGAGCCGACCACGGCCTCGGCCAGGGCGCGTTTGCCCTCCGACAGTCGGGCGATCCCGTCCTCCACGGTGCCCTCGCAGAGGAGTTTGTGGACCTGCACCGGCCGGTCCTGCCCGATCCGGTAGGCACGGTCGGTGGCCTGGTCCTCGACGGCCGGGTTCCACCAGCGGTCGTAGTGCACGACGTGGGTGGCCCGGGTGAGGTTGAGCCCGGTGCCGGCCGCTTTGAGCGACAGCAGGAAGACCGGGTTCTCCCCCGCCTGGAAGGCGGCCACCATCTCCTCCCGGCGGGTCACCGGGGTGGCGCCGTGCAGGTACAGGGGGGACATCCCACGGGCCGTCAGGTGACGTTCGACCAGCTTGGCCATCTGGGTGTACTGGGTGAAGACCAGGGCGGACTCACCCTCGGCGGCGATGGTGTCGAGCAGTTCGTCGAGGACGTCCAGCTTGCCGGAGCGTCCGCTGAGCGGTCCGGTCTGGCGCAGGTACTGGGCGGGGTGGTTGCAGATCTGTTTGAGCCCGGTCAGCAGCTTGAGCACCAGGCCCCGGCGGGCGATGCCGGAGCTCTCGCGGATCCGGTCCATGGTCTCGCGCACCACGGCCTCGTACAGCGACGCCTGCTCGGCGGTGAGCGGGACGACGCGCTCGGTCTCGGTCTTCGCCGGCAGCTCGGGAGCGATCCCGGGGTCGGTCTTCTTCCGTCGCAGCAGGAAGGGCTTCACCAGCCGGGAGAGCCGTTCTGCGGCGGCCGGGTCCTCGCCCGACTCCACCGCGCGGGCGTGGCGTTCGCGGAAGACGGGCAGCGAGCCGAGCAGACCGGGCGTGGTCCAGTCCAGCAGTGCCCACAGCTCGGAGAGGTTGTTCTCCACGGGGGTGCCGGTGAGGGCGACGCGGGCCCGGCTCGTCAGGGCGCGCAGTTCGCGGGCGGTGGTGCTGTACGGGTTCTTGACGTGCTGCGCCTCGTCGGCGGCCACCAACGACCAGTCGGTTCCGGCGAGTTGTTCGCGGTCGCGGCGCAGCACCCCGTACGTGACGAGCACGATCTCGTCGGCCGCGAGGTCATCGAGGTGCCGTCCGCCGCCGTGGTAGCGGCGCACGGGGGTGCCGGGCGCGAACTTCTCCGCCTCTCGCTGCCAGTTGCCGAGCAGGGAGGCCGGGCAGACGACCAGGGCCGGTCCGGCGGTGGCCGGAACGGTCTGGCGGTGCAGGTGTAGCGCGAGCAGCGTGATGGTCTTGCCCAGGCCCATATCGTCGGCGAGGCAGCCGCCGAGCCCCAGCTCGCACATGTGCGCGAGCCAAGCCACACCCCGGCGCTGGTAGTCGCGCAGGGTGGCCTTGAGCGCGGCGGGCTGCTCGACGGCGGTGCGCGCCTCGGGGTCGCGGATCCGCGCGACCAGCTCACCGAATGCACCCACGGCCGCGCACGGCACCCGTTCGCCGTCCAGTTCCGCCTGGCCGGTCAGGGCCGTGGTGAGCGCCTCCATCGGAGCCATCGACTCCGTGCGGCGGCGCTTGATCCGGGCCACCAGCCTGGGGTCGGCCACCACCCACTGGTCGCGCAGCCGGATCAGCGGGCGGCGTGCCTCGGCGAGGGCGTCCATCTCGACCTCGGTCAGCTCCTCGCCGCCGAGCGAGACCTGCCAGCGGAAGTCCAGCAGCGCGTCGGCGTCCAGCAGTCCGCTCGCCGCGCTGCCCGGGGCGGTGCGCTGCCCGATCACCGCCTGGGCGGTGAGTGCCTTGACCAGTTCACGCGGCCAGTGCACGGCGATGCCCGCCGCGCCCAGCGCGTCGGTGGCATCGCCGAGCAGTTCCATCGCCTCGTCGTCGGAGAGCCGGAGCTGGTCGGGGGCAGCGTCCTGGAGCAGCCTGCCGAGCGGCGCCCACGCCCGGGCGCCGCGCCGCAGCGCCAGCAGCATCTCCGTCTCGGCACGCGGGCCCAGTAGCCGCCGCGTCGCGCCGGGATCGGCCCACACCTGCCCCGCCTCCACCACCAGGGCGGGATCCTGGGCGGTGTGCAGTTGGAGCACGGCACGGAACTGCTTGCGCCGACCCTCGGGCGGATCGACCCGGAAGGAAACCGACACGTCGGCGAGCAGCGCCGCATCCAACTCCTCGGCCCAGCCGCGCAGTTGCGGCAAGGGCCGGACTTCCCGCCAGGCGTAAGGGAGTTGGCCGACCGCGAGCGGTGCGGCAGGAGTGCGGGCCAGGGTGTCGGCCACCGCGTCGCAGAACGCCCGCAGCAGTACGGCGGGCTCGGCGATGCGCAGCGGCGGCGGTCCGGCTTGGGGCAGGCAGTGGGCGTGCGGCGGAAAGGCGGCGGCCAGTTCCTCCAGCGCCTGGCGGTGTGCAGCGTCGTACGGACCGGCCCGCCAGGTGTCGTACGCCTCGAGTGTCAGGCCGGGGTGCAGGCGGCCCTCGGCCAGCAGCCGCAGCGCGAACCGTGCCCCCGCCACCCACGCGGCGGCGGACGGGTGCTCCGGTGTCCCGGCCAGCAGGGCGGACACGGCCACCGCCACCGGCACCCCGAAGCCCGTCACGGTACGGCGGCGCACCGTGCGCCCGTGCGGCAGCACCAGCTCGGCCGAGCGTGCCTCGATCCCGGCCGGAAGCCGCTCCGCTGCGGCCGCCGGGGCATCGGCGGGCCGCCACAGCAGCAGTCGGCCGTGCCGGGCCGGTTCCTCGGGCAGGAACACGGTGGCCCAGCCGTCGCGCAGCAGCTCTGCCGTCCACGCAACGGCCTCGGGGCCTGCCAACGGCGGCAGCGTGCGCTGCCCCGGCAGCCGTACGGTCCGGTCGGTCATGACGTTCCGGCGGCTCATCGGCGGGACCTGGCCTTGTTGGCGGCGGTGCGGAGGCGCTTGGCGAGCTTCCTGTCCACCCCGCGGAGCGCCTCACCGAGCGCAGTGAGCACCTCGGCGGTCGCCGGATGGCCGCTGCGCCACAGATCGTCGGCCGCCTCGGTGAGGCCGTCGCGCAGCTCTTCGTCACCCTCGGTGACGAACTCGGCGAGCTCCTCGGCATCCAGGTCGGTCATGACGGCAAGGATGTCGACCATCAGCCACAGCCTGCCCGACTCGCCGCACCCGCCCGGGTTCTCACCACGCGCGTACAGCGCGGCGGCGGCCACGTGGCGGCTGCCGTCCACGTCCGACGCGGCCGCCTTCCGCAGCACCCGCAGGGCCCGTTCCTCTGCCAGCCGCGTCAGCACCAGCGGCGCGGTGGTGCGGCGTAGCGCCGAGCCTCCGTCGGTGCCCCGGCAGGCGTCGATCACCTGTACCGCCGCGTCCGCCTCCGAGCGACCGGTCAGCCAGCCGTCGACCTCGTGCTCGGCGGCCTGCGGAGGGTAGTCCACGAGTCCCTCCAGCAGCGCGGCGGCATCGGCCTCGGCCAGCCCGCCGACCAGCGGGGCTGCGAAGCCCAGGTCCAGCAGGAGCTCGCGCACGCCGTGGCGGCCGAGCGGCGTCAGGCGCAGGCGGGTTCCGTCGCTCTCCTGGTCCGGCTGCCCGTCCGGGCTGCCGAAGAGGATGCCCGTCACCGGCCGCACGGGGTGGCCCGGGGACTCCCCGCGCTCGACCTCGGCGGCGCCGAAACGTCCGAGCGTGTCCGCGAGTTCGCGCAGGGTCTCACCGGCCAGCAGGTGGAGCAGCGAAGCCGCCTGGCCGGGCGGCTCCTCCACCAGGGCGTCCAGTGCCGTGCCCGGGTCGAGCCACTCGCCTTCCGGGAGGGCGTACAGCAGCACGGCGAGTTCGACCGCCAGGCCCGCCGCACCGGGGAGCACACTCCTGATCGGGCCCGGGACGCCCTGTGTGCCCTCCGCCATCAGGCCGGTCAGCTCCGAGCAGAGCGCATCCTCCCAGCCGGTCAGCAGCGCTTCGTCGTCGACATCGGTACCGCGCGCCGTCCCCGAGCCGACCTCCACCAGCTCGGCCGCCACCGCGAGCCGCCACGGATCGTCGACGATCGGCAGATCGCCCGCACTGCGCAGCGACCCGAGCCGTGCGGCCCGCACATCCGGGTCCGCCAACTCCGGGTCGAGCCGCCACAGTTCGAGATCCTCGACGGCCTCTCTCGCGAGCGCGGGCCGCAGCACGCCCTTCGGCGTGACCTTGCGCCCCTTGCCGCACCAGGCGGCGAGCCGCAGCGCGGCGTCCACCAGGGGCAACGCGCGGGTGACGGCCGCGAGCTCGGCGCGGGGCGGCAGCACGACGGGGGGCAGCGGCCCGGCGTCGGCCAGCGCGCCCGTCTCGTCGTCGGGATCGAGGACCGACCGCACCGGGTCGCCCTCCCGGCATCGGCCGCAGGTGCAGTACGCCAGGTCAGCCCTGGTCAGCCGGCCCAGGTCGCCCCGGGCGGGAGCACGGTCCTTCCCGCGGTCCTTCCCGGTCTGCGAGCGCCGTCCGACCGGGCGCGGAGCGCGCAGCTCCAGCGCCGCCAGGGCGCTGGTGGTCTCCTTGACGTCGAAAACCGCCGGATCGTAGCCGCGCTCGCGCAGCTCCCCGGCCAGTTCCTCGTAGTCCTCGTAGTCCTCGTACTCCTCGTCGTCCGCAGGATCGGGATCGGCCAGCAGCTCCAGGACGGCCGCCATGCCCCAGGGCCCGCCGATGTCCTCCGCCGGAGGGTCTGCCCGGCGCCCGCCCACGCACCGGGCCACCCGCTCGGTGCCCTCGCGCGGCAGCACCTTCTCCACGGTGACGCGGTGCATCCAGTCGTCACCGAAGTCGTAGGTGTAGTCCAGCCGGTCACCGGCGCTGGGGAGGACATCGGCGAGTGAGACCGACTCCTCTTCGACCGTCCGCAGGTACACGTCCTCCAGCTGATCGGGGTCGCCGTACCGGCGTCCCGAACCGTCCTCGAAGCCGTGCAGATGGCTGCCGGTCCACCCGAAGGCCCGCTGGATCACCTCGTGGAGGCTGCCGAGCGTGCTGTCGGACGGCATGACGACGCGCCGCCACACGGGAGGTTTCGTGCCCAGAAGCACGATCTTGAGTTGGTGCTCCGTCGCCTGGTTCTGTGACCGCCGCGTCATGTTCCCCACATTTCCCGATCGCCCAGGAGACATCCTGACGGCTGGAGCGGAGCCGGAACAAACCCGCAGCACCGGCAGCCCGGGACCGGGGCTCGTACTCTCTGGCGCCTTCACCCTCTGCCAGGAGCCACCAAAGTGCCCGATTTGGCTGATCTACCCGGATCAAGAGAACAGAAAAAAACCCCAGGTCTGGATACCCGACCTGGGGTTTTCACATGGAGCCGCCTACGGGATTCGAACCCGTGACCTACGCATTACGAGCCCGACAGTGATCATGTTGGCTGCTGTCGGCATCGATCATCTGGTGACGAAACCACAGTTCAGAACGTTGCGCCGTGATCCACGATCCCGCCCGAACCGGCACGTGCTGCCCCGTCCGCTCACGCATCGCTCACGCAGAGAAGCCTGCGTCGAGGCCAGAAATACGCCTGCGTCTTCACCGTGGTCGACGACGGCGCGGCTCGGGCGGCCTGCGGGTGGGGTTGAGCTCCAGGTTCGAGCGAGAGTCGGTGGCCTCGCCTTCCGCAAGCCAGGCACACCGAAGTCAGGAACGCCTGTCCAGCAGCCCGCGTTCGAGGGCGACGACCACCGCGTGGGTGCGGTCCCTGACGTCGAGCTTGGCGAAAACCCGCAGCAGATGGGTCTTCACTGTGGCTTCCGCAATGACCAGCCGCCGACCGATCTCCGCGTTGGACAACCCGTCGGCGACTGCGCTCAGTACGTCCACCTCCCGCGTGGTCAGAGCCACCGGAGCGGGCTGCCGCATGCGGGCGACCAGCCGCTCCGCGACCCTCGGGGCCAGGACGGTCTCGCCGCGGGACGCGGATCGGATGGCGTCGACGAGCTGGTCACGCGTGGTGTCCTTGAGCAAGTAGCCGATCGCGCCCGCCTCGACCGCGCGCTCGATCTCCGCGTCGGTGTCGTACGTGGTCAGGATCAGTACCCGGGTCCCCGGGTGGCGGGCGACGATCTCGGCGGTGGCACTCGCGCCGTCGAGGACCGGCATCCGCAGATCGATCAGTGCCACATCCGGCTTCAGGAGCTCGACGAGTTCGACGGCCGCGCGGCCGTCGCCGCCCTCGCCGACGATATCGATGGTGGGTTCCGAGGCCAGCAGGGCGACGACCCCGGCGCGCATGACCGTGTGGTCGTCGACCACGATGACGCGGAGACCTTCCGGCTCTGTTCGACCTGCCATGTCGTCACACCTGACTGTTCGTGGGAATCACGGCGAGAACACGGGTGCCGTCGCCGAGGGAACTGGTGACGGTGAGTTCGCCGCCGAGTTCGGCGAGGCGGTTGCGCATGCCGTTGAGCCCGAAGCCGTGGGAGTCCTCGACCACGAAGCCCCTGCCGTCGTCGGTTATCTCCAGTTCGACGCCGTACGGAGACGGAGTGAGGACGATCTCCACCGCAGAGGCGGCCGCGTGCTTGCGGACGTTGGCCAGGGACTCCTGGGTGCAGCGCAGGAGCGCGATCCGGGTCGGCTGGTCGCACTCGACGTCCGGCAGGTCCGCGGTGACGGTGAGCCCCGTGTCCTCGGCGAACCGGTCCAGGGTCCGGCGCAGGGCCCCCGCGACCGAGCCGAGGGCGAGACCGCTCTGCGGGGCGGAGCCGACGAGTACCCGCGCCTCGGCGAAGTTCTCGCGTGCGGTGTTCTCGATCGAGAGCAGTTGCCGGGCGCTCCTGCCGGGGTCCGTGTCGAGGCTGGAGCGGGCCGCCTCCGCCAGCACGATGATGGACGCGAAGCCCTGGGCGAGGGTGTCGTGGATCTCCCGTGCGAGCCGCTCGCGCTCCTCCGTGGCGCCCTGGAGCTTGTGCGCCTCGGCCAGGCGCAGTTGGGCGCTCTCCAACTCGGAGGCGAGTCGGCGGGCGCGATCGTCGCTCTGCTCGACGATTCGGACCACCGCCAGTCCGAGCAGCACGCTCGCCGTGTAGCCGATGAGGGTGAAGACGATGTTGCCGGTGGAGAAGTCCTCCGCGTGCCAGCTCTGATGGCGGATGATGCCGGCAACGGTGGCCGCGGCGGCGGCGCCGCTGAACGCGATCGAGTGCCGCGGGCTCCTGGCGAAGAGCCAGAAGTGAGGGAGCGACACGATGAACAACGCCGCGCCGTCGCCACGCAGGAGGGACAGTGCGCCCAGACCGAGGACGAGCACGCCCAGAAAGGTGTGGGGGCGCAGCACAGGATTGCGGGGGAAGGCCACCACGGTCGCGTAGCAGAGGGCGATCACGGCCAGCAGCGCCAACGACCAGTACTTCGTCGTCCCGCCGTGGTTCAGCGCGGAGATGACCGGAGGACACACGCCCAGGAGCACCCAGGAAGCTGCGTACCACCGGCGAAGGATCCGTATGCGGAACCGGTCGCCCGGCTGCGGCCGTTGAATCATGATCGTCAGCCTACGTTCTGCAGCGGTCCGGCCGCAGGGACCGCGGCATGCGCCCGTCGCGCCGGGCGGGACGGCCACCACGCCCGGTCGCCGAGGAGCAGCAGGAGCGAGGGCAGGACCATGAGCCGGATGACCACGGCATCCAGCAGCACGGCCACCGCCAGGCAGAAGCCCATCTGCTTCATCTCGGTGAGGTGCAGGGCGACGAAGGCACCGAACACCGTCACCATCACGATCGCCGCGCTGGTCACCACCTTGGCCGACCGGCTGATGCCGTCCAGTACCGCCTCGCGAGCCGACATCCCGTTGCGCATGGCCTCCTGTATCCGGCTGACCACGAAGACCTGGTAGTCCATCGACAGGCCGAAGAGGATCACGAAGAGGAACAGCGGTACCCGGGACGCGATGGCGCCGAGGGAGTGGAAGGCCAGTAGGTCCTCTGCCCATGTCCCCTGGAAGAACACGACCAGCAGGCCGAGCGAGGCCCCGGCGGACAGCAGATTGAGTGCCACGCCGATCAGGCCGATGACGACCGAGCGGAACGCCAACACGGTCATCACGAAGGTCGCCAGCAGCAGGAACCCGATGACCAGCGGCAGCTTGCTGTTCTCGTGATCCACGTAGTCGCGGCCTCGGGCCACGTCACCGCTCACCCCCGTCTCCACACCGGACAGCCTGCCGACCGTGGCGGGCAGATAGTCCTTACGGATGTGGTCGAGTGACTCGATCGCCTGGGCGGAGGGTGCGGGGAACGGGACGGCCAGCTCCAGCACGCTGACCCGGCCGTCGGCCGACGTGCGCACCGTCGGCTCGGCGTCCATGGCGAACAGCGGATCGGCCTGCGCCCGTCGGCCGAGGTCCGTCAGAGCATGCTGCACCTGAGCCGCTCGCTCCGGAGTGGAGCGGGCGACAACCACGTGCTTGACCAGGAGCTCCGGGAAGGCTGCGTTCAGCCGGTCGTAGGCCTGCATGGCCGGGATGTCGCGGGAGAAGGTGTCCTTGCCCGGGTCGACGAGCCTCAGGCCGAGCGCGGGTGCCGCCAGGGCGAGCATGACCAGCGTCGATACGCACAGCGTGAGGGCGGGGTGCTTGTGCGCGGGCCTCAGCAGGGCGCCGAACACCCGGCCCGTCTCGGCCTCGGCCCGCTTCGCCCGGACCGGCTTGCCGCGGGCCGCACGGCGGGCTGCACGCAGCTCGGTCCGGTGGCCGATCTTCACCAGGAGTGCGGGAAGTACGGTCAGGGAGCTGACCACGGCAACCGTCACGACCAGGATCGTGCCCGTCGCGAGCGAGGAGAAGATGACGTCCGTGGCCAGATACAGGGTCGCGGTGGAGACGATCACGGCGAGACCGGAGACCACGATGGCCCGGCCCGCGGTCGCCGCCGCCAGCTCCACCAGGGCCTCGGAACTGAGCCGCCCCCCGGCGCGGGCCCGTTCCTCGCGTTCGCGCTTGAGGTAGAAGAGCGTGTAGTCGACGCCCACCGCCAGGCCGATGAGCAGGATCATGTTGGTCCCGACACCGGGGTCGGGCAGGACATGGGACGCGACCATGGACAGCCCCAGGGCGGCGGTGATCGAGGAGAGCGCAAGCAGCAGCGGCACACCGGCCATGACCACCGATCCGAAGACGATCAGTAGCGTGATGAGCGTGACCGGCAGGGTGATGCGCTCGGAGAGCGTCAGGTCTTTCCCTCGCTGGTCATTGACGCCCTTGCTGATCGAGGGGGAGCCGGCCTCCTCCACGATCAGGTCCGGGTGGCCGTCGCGAACCTTCGCCGTCTGCGCGAGGAGCGGGACGACGTTCTTCTTGCCGTCCAGCTCGGGGCCGTTCAGGACCACCGAGACCCTGACGACCTGACCGTCCTTGGAGCGGACCGGAGCCGCCACGCCGTCCACCTCGGGAAGCTTCCGCATCCGCTCGGTGAGCTCCTGCGCCGCCGAGGCGGCGGCGGCCGTGTCCAGCGGTCCGGACCTGGCGTGGATGATGATCTGCTCCGTCGGCCGCTGCTGCATGCCGCCCGCGGCCGCGATCGCCTCGGCCCGCCCCGCCTCACCGACCCGGTAATCCTCGGTAGTGGCTTCGTGGGAGCCGACCGTGACGCCGACACCGAAGCACAGGATGACGAACGCGAACCAGCCGGCGATCGCGCGCCATGCGTGCCGGGCGCTCCATCGGGCTATCCGCACAGGGAGTTGACTCATACCCGAGATCCTGGTCGGCCGGGGGCAGGGCCCGACACGCCCGGCCGGTTGAATCTCGGGTCCACCGTTCAGTGGACGGCCGGGGGTGAAACTTCAGTAGGCCCAGGACAAGCCCGTTCCCCGGTACTCCTCGACTGGGATCGGGTGGACGTCGGGGCGCATGCGGTCGGTGCAGAGCAGGCCGTCGAGGTGGTCGATCTCGTGGGCGATGAGGCGGGCGAGGCCGAACTCGTAGGTGACGGTGGTGATGGTCCCGTCGAGGGTGGTGGCGGTGACGTCCATGCGGAGGGGGCGGGGGACCATGCCGCGGACGTCGAAGAAGCTGAGACAGCCCTCGTACTGTTCGTCGGTCTCGTCGGAGACCGCGGTGGCCTTCGGGTTGAGCAGGATGATCGGCTCGGCGCCGGCAGTCGGAGGTAGGACGAGGGCGGCGGCGCGGGGGATGCCGATCTGCGGGGCGGCGAGGCCCATGCCCTTGGCGAACCCGGAGCCGGCCACCGGTACATCAACCGCGGCTTCATCCTCCTCGGCCTGGCCCTCGCCCACGTCCACGGCCACCGCCTGGACGAACAAGAAGATCCGCAAGTCCGGGATCACCCGCTACGAATCCGACGTGCGGGTCCACCTCAAGCCCCGGATCGGGCACATCCGCGTCGACCGGCTGCGGGTGAGCACGCTCGCCGAGATGTTCACGGCCATCGCCGACGCGAACGAGGAGATCCTGGAGAACAACGCCCTGCGGCACGCACTGAAGGCCGAGCTCGCCACGGTTCCGATCAAGGGCATGGAGAACCGTGCCCACCGCAAGGCTCTGCGGGCCGAGCTCGCCGAGATGCCGCCGTTCCGGCGCACGACCGGTGCTGCCACTCGCCAGCGCATCCGCGCCACGCTCCGGACCGCCCTGAACGCCGCCATCCCCGAGGGTCTGATCACCTTCAACCCGGCCGCCCACGTCGAGCTCGACCCGGCGAGCAAGCCAAAGGGTCTGGTCTGGACGCCCGAGCGGGTCGCCCAGTGGCAGGAGACCGGCGTGAAGCCCTCCCCGGTGATGGTCTGGACGCCGCAGCAGATCGGCGCGTTCCTCGACTCGGTGGCCGACGACCGCCTGTACGCGATGTGGCACGTGATCGCCTTCCGCGGTCTTCGCCGGGGCGAGGCGTGCGGGCAGCCGTGGTCCGAGACCAATCTCGACGGCAGCTCGCTGACCGTGACGGCTCAGCTCGTGCAGGACGGCTGGGAGGTCGAAGAGTCCGACCCCAAGACCGACGGGAGCTTCCGGACGGTGGCACTGGACGACGACACGGTGGCCGTCCTGCGGCGCCATCGCGACCGGCAGCAGAAGAAGCGGAACGACTGGGGGTCGGCCTGGAAGGACACCGGCCGCGTCTTCACCAACGAGGACGGGTCCTGGCTCCACCCCGGCAAGGTCACCGACATGTTCGAGCGCCTGGTCGCCGCCTCCGGCCTGCCGCCGATCCGCCTGCACGACCTCCGCCACGGCGCGGCCACGCTCGCCCTCGCCGGCGGGGTCGACATGAAGGTGGTGTCCGAGATGCTCGGCCATTCCTCCATCAAGATCACGTCGGACACCTACACCAGCGTCCTGCCCGAGATCGCCAAGGATGCGGCCGAGGCCGCCGCGAAGCTCGTCCCCCTCCAGCGGAAGTCCGAAGCCGAGGCTCTCGCCAAGGCCACCGCGAAGGCCGCCGCCGAAGCCGAGAAGGCCGAGCGGAAGGCCCGGAAGAAAGCGAAGTCCAAGGCCAAGAAGGCCAAGCGCTAACCCAAGATCAACACCCGCGCTCACGCATCGCTCACGCAAGCGATCCTGCAGCGCGCTACCGCCCCCTGCCCGCACGCCAAGGAATGACAAAAGGCCCAGGTCACGGGCTATGTGACCTGGGCCTTCACTGAGCCGCCTGCGGGATTCGAACCCGCGACCTACGCATTACGAGTGCGTTGCTCTGGCCAGCTGAGCTAAGGCGGCACCGCCGTCGTGCGGGACCGAATGATCGTCGCACTGACAACGGGCGCCAGTCTACACACATTCGGGGCGTGGTCCGTACCCGCATCCGCCGCGGCTCAGGTGGACGCCCCGCAGCCGGGCGGACGTTCAGGCGGAGGAGACGGCGAGCTTGGCGGCGAAGCCCGCGAAGAGGACGGCGACGGCGCCGGCGAGGCCGGCCGTGAGGCGCTTGCGGCGGCGGAAGGCGGCGGCCAGCGAGGTGCCCGCGAAGATCAGCGCGGACAGGTAGAGCAGGCTGAACGACTGCAGTATGCCGCCGAGCAGGGCGAAGGAGAGCACCGGCTGCCCGTATGACGGGTCGACGAACTGGGTGAAGTACGACAGCAGGAAGAGGATGGCCTTCGGGTTGAGCAGGCTGATCACCAGGGCCCGGCGGAACGGGCGCTCCGCATCGGTCCCGGCCGCACCGTCGGACGCCTCCGTCCTCTCGGCCCGCTCCGCGGTGGCCCGGCGCTCACGCCAGAGCTCGCGGGCCGCCCGCAGCATCCCGAAGCCGATCCAGAGCAGGTAGGCCGCTCCGCCGAACTTGACCACCGCGAAGACCGCGGGGTTGGCCCGCAGCAGCGAGGCGGCGCCGAGCGAGGTCAACGAGATCAGGGTGAGGTCGCCGGTGAAGACCCCGGCGGCGGCGCGGTAGCCGGCCCGTATGCCCTTGCGGGCGGCCACGGACGTGACGTACAGCGAGTTCGGTCCCGGCAGCAGGACGATGACGAGGGCGCCGAGGACATACGTCGCCAGGTCGTTGACTCCAAGCACGGTGCGCTCCAGGAGCGGATACGAGGGGTGGGGACGGGCCATCGTATCCGCCGGCGCCCGCGCCTCCCGAGCGGCTGCCGCGGCGGCTACTTGGCGCAGCGGGTCCCCGGGTTCGGGGCGGTCCCCGCGAGCAGGTAGCTGTTGACGGCGTTGTCGATGCAGGCGTTGTGCCGTTGGTAGGCGGTGTGGCCGTCGCCGTCGTAGGTCAGCAGCCGGCTCGACTCCAGCTGGCCCGCCAGGGCCTGCGCCCAGACGTACGGGGTCGCGGGGTCGCGGGTGGTGCCCACCACCACGATCGGGGGCGCACCGGCGGCGCGGATGGTGTGCGGCGTTCCGGTGGCCTTGTACGGCCAGTACGCGCAGGAGAGCGCCATCCAGGCCATGTCGCGTCCGAAGTGCGGGGAGGCCTTCTGGAAGGCGGGCACCGCCTGCTGGACGTCCTCCGGGCTGCTGAAGGGCGCGGGCAGGTCGAGGCAGTTGATGGCGGTGTTGGCGAACATCAGGTTGGCGTAGCTGCCGTCCGGCGACCGCTCGTAGTAGGCGTCGGAGAGCTTGAGCAGCGCACTGCCGTCGCCCGCCTTGGCACTGGTCAGCGCGGAGCGCAGCGAGGGCCAGAGGTAGTCGGCGTACATCGCCTCGATGACTCCGGCGGTCGCCAGCGACTCGGTGAGCTTGCGGCCGGAGTCGGTGTTCAGCGGCTGGCCGTGGATCTGCTTGAGCAGGGCGTCGATCCCCTGCCCGGCCTGCTGCTCGGTCCGGCCCAGCGGGCAGTCCTGGTGTGTGACGCAGTCCTTGGCGAAGTCGGACCAGGCGATCTCGAAGCCGCCGGCCTGGGCCTGGTTTCCGGCCAGCGAGTCGAGCGACGGGTCGATCGCCCCGTCCAGCACCATCCGGCCGACCCGGCTGGGGAAGAGCCCGGCGTAGGTGGCGCCGAGGAAGGTGCCGTACGACTTGCCGAGGAAGTTCAGCCTGCTGTCGCCGACCAGCGCGCGCAGCACGTCCATGTCCCGGGCCGACTCCGCGGTGCTGACGTGCCCGAGGAAGTTGCCGGACTGCGTCTCGCAGGCGGCGGCGTAGTTCTTGTCGGCGGCGACCAGCGCGTCGATCTCGCCCGGATTGTCGGGGGTCATGTCGATCGCGGTGTACGCGTCCATCTGCGGGCCGCTCAGACAGGCCACCGGCGAGCTGCGGCCGACGCCGCGCGGGTCGAGGCCGACCAGGTGGTAGGCGGCGTGCAGGCCGGGGTCGAAGCTGTCGATCGAGCCCTCCAGGTACTCGATCGCCGACCCGCCGGGACCACCCGGGTTGACCAGCAGCGACCCCTGCGCCGCGCCGCTGGCCGGCTTGCGGACGGCGCTCAGGGTCAGGTCGCCGCCGGTCGGGTTCGCGTAGTCGAGCGGCACCTTGAAGGTGGCGCACTCGAACCCCTGGTCGCAGGGCTGCCAGCTGAGCTTCTGCGCGTAGTACGCGGACAGGCTGGCCGGGATCGCGGCGGGGAGCGGTTCGAGCGCGGCCGCGGGCCGGCCCTGCTGGGCGCCGTGGACACTGGAGTCCGATGCCCCGCCGCCCGAGCTGCAGCCCGCCAGCAGCAGCGCGGCGGCGGCCGCCATGGCGGACAGGACGCGGGTCGACCGGACAGCTCGCAAGGCTCTCTCCCATCGGACACCGACCGCGAGGTCGCTCGGGTGGCCGAGTCGGTGATCCCCGGCTGTGCAGAGCGTAGCCGGACGTACCGGTCGCACCCGGCAACCGGCGACGGCCGGGCGGGGAACAGCCCATCCGGCGGCACCCGGCCCCATCGCCCCGGCTTGGCCTCCGCCAGGAGCGGATGGAGCAGGTGCTCCGTCGCCCCCGGGTCACTGCGCCGGCTTGGCCAGGCTCTCCGCCAGATACTGCACCGCGACCCGGACCAGCCGCAGCCGCACCCGCTCCTGGCTGTAGTCCTGGACGGTGCTGGAGATCCTCACCTCGGCCTGTGCGGCCCGGCCCCGGCCGCCGTGCAGCGCGGCCTGGAGCTTGCGGGCGGAGTCCAGTCCGGCGGTGTCGGCCTTGGCGGCCGCGAGCAGCAGTCTGGCGGTGGCCGGGCCGGACGCGTCGGCGCCGGTCCGGGCGAGGGCTATCGGGTCGTAGCGGCCGGAGACGGCGGCGGCCGCGCCGTACAGGTCGGGTCGGGCCAGCCCGGCGGCGGCCGCGCACGGCGCCCCGGCCTCGATACCGAGGGCGCCCCAGTTCCCCGGGCCGGCCGGAAGGATGCGGAACGCGGCGGCTACGGCGGTCCGCAGACCGGCGTCGTCGGCCACCGTCTGCGGGGCGGCGGCCACCAGTTCGCACGGGCCGGCCGTGCCGGTCGGCGACTGGGGGGCGAGCACCACGAACGGCCGGGACCGGCCCAGCTTCACCGCCGAGGCGACCCCGTCGAAGACGTCCGGGAGTTCGGCGTCGGCGGTGGTCCCGGCGCCGCCCGCGTGCAGCACGATCACCGGGAAGCGGGCCTCGGGGGCCTCCTTGTACTCCGCCGGCAGCCAGACCCGCACGGTGCGTGGATGACCGTCCGGGCCTGCCACCGCACCCTCCAGCAGCTGTCCCCCGGCTGGCCGCCCGACCTCCTGGAACCTGGTGACCACCGGCTGCGGCTCCCGGGAGGACGCCACCTGGGACGGCCGGGCGGGCGGGACGGGCCGGGGCTGCCCGCTCCGATCGGCGGAGGCGGTCTCCTGCGCGTCCCGTCCGCCGTACCCGCCCATCACCACCGCCACGACCAGCGCGGTGGCGCACATCCCGCAGACCACCGCGCCGCCGACCCGCAGCAGCAGCGGCCGCTGCTCGGCCGCCAGCTCGTACGTCTGGGCCACCCGGAGGTCACGCCAGCGGAGCAGGGCGGAGCGGAGCAGCCAGATCCCGGCGGCGGCCACCAGCAGCACGGAGACGACGAGGAGCGAACGGGGCATGGGACGCACCACCTCGGAGGAACCGACACCGCCCGGGGCCGACCATCAGCGGCGCGGACCACCGCGGCGTACTCGGTCCACAGGGTGCAAGACGACCGGGTGCCCGGCCCGCGAGGCTTTCCTGCCGCACCCCGGGTTCACTCGAACGAGCGAGTCGCACACCGCCCCGTGAACACCCGATAGAGCGAGGGGGACCCCGGGGCACCCACGGCTCGAACAGGCCGCACCGCCCGGCGCGCGGGCCCGCGCGATGCACGGAAGCCGTTGCCCCTGGCCGGGCCCGCAAGCCGGGCGAGCGGGCTCAGCCGGCCCGCAGGGCCACCGTCATGGCCTCGACCGCCAGCAGCGGGTCCACGTTCCGGTCCAGCGCCTCCCGGCAGGCGAGCACCGCCTCGATCCGGCGCAGGGTGTTCTCCGGGGCGCCCGCGGCCGCCACCTTGGCGAGTGCGGCCCGCTGGTCGTCGTTGGCGAGTGCACCCGTCGCCCCGAGCTGAAGGGCGAGCACATCCCGGTAGAACCCGAGCAGGTCGAGCAGCGCGACCCCCAGCGTCTCGCGCCTGGTCCGGGTCGCCCGGCTCTTCTGGCGCTTCTCCAGCTCCTTGACCGCACCCGCCATGCCGCGCGGCGCCCGGCTCCCCTCGGTGGCGCCGTAGGCGGCCTTGAGGTCGTCGGTCTCCCTGGCGTCCTGGCTCTCGGCCAGGGCCTCGGCGTCGGCTTTGGCGGTGTCCACCAGCCGCTGGGCGGCGGCCAGACAGCCGCCGATGTCGGCGACCTCCAGCGGGATGCGCAGCACGTCCAGACGGCGGGCGCGGGCCTGCTCGTCCACCGCCAGCCGGCGCGAACGCTCCACGTCGCCCTGTCCGGCAAGCGCCGCCAGCCGGGCCGCCTCCGGGTCGACGCCGTCCCGCTGGACCAGCATGTCGGCGACCGCCCCGGCCGCGGGGGTACGAAGCACCAGCAGCCGGCAGCGGGAGCGGATGGTGGGCAGCACGTCCTGCACGGACGGTGCGCACAGCAGCCAGACCGTCCGGGGGGAAGGCTCCTCGACGCCCTTGAGCAGCGCGTTCGCCGCCGCCTCGGTGAGCCGGTGGGCGGCGTCCACCAGGATCACCGACCAGCGGCCGCCGGTCGGGTAGCTGGAGGCGCGCAGCACCAGGTCGCGCATGTCGCCGACACCGATCGACAGACCGTCGGTGCGGACGAACTTCACGTCGGCGTGGCTGCCGGAGAGCACGGTGTGACAGCCCTCGCAGAACCCGCAGCCGGGCACCCCGCCGAGCTCCAGATCGGGGCTGGTGCACTGCAGCGCGGCGGCGAAGGCCCGCGCGGCGGTGGTCTGCCCGGCCCCGGGCGGGCCGGTGAACAGCCAGGCGTGCGTCATCAGCGAGGCGTTCCCACCGGGCTCCGGCGCAGCCGTACGGCCTGCGGCCACCGTGGCCCGGGCGGCCTGGGCGGCCGCCGTCAGCTGCTCGACCACCCGATCCTGGCCGACCAGGTCGTCCCACACACTCACGCCGCGCTCCCGCCGACCACCGGTACTCCTCGCTTCCGGTCGAGCCTAACGCCGTAGGCCGACAACCGGCTCCGACGCGGCCTGCTGCTCCGGCAGCGGCCGGTGACCGGCCGGCCCCGCCGCGGTCCCGGCCACCACCGCCCCCTCGTCGACGGCCCCCTCGTCGACGGCCGGTTCGTCGGCAGCCCGGACCCGGGCGAACGAGTTCCGCAGGTGCCGCTTCATCCAGCGGGATACCGGCCGCTCGACGAAGCGGTGCACCAGCCAGGAGGCCGCGATCATCACCGCCAACAGCCCGCCGGCGAGCAGCCACGGGTTCACCCGGAACCGGAGCTGGTCGATCACCGCCCACCCGATGTACTCGTGCAACAGGTAGAGCGGGTAGGTGACGGCCCCGGCGGTGGTGAGCCAGCGCCAGTCGATCCGGTCGAACCAGCCCAGCGCCACCCCGGCCATCAGCAGGTAGCACGCCGCCAGCACCAGCGCCACGGCGGGGCCGGGCAGGTGGTAGTCGGTGTTCTTCTGCACGAACTGGAAGGTGGGCTGCACCGTCCGCAGCCCGGCCAGGTAGCTGAAGCCGACCAGCAGCCACAGCAGCAGGTCCGGGCCGAACCGCCGCATCAGGTAGAACGCCATCCCGCCGATGAAGAACCAGCAGTGCTCCGGCATCACCAGCACCTGCAGCCAGGCCTCGTTCGACAGGGCGTACGTCAGTACCCCGGCGGCCGACCAGACCATGCAGAAGGTCAGCACCCGGCGGTAGGTCAGCCCGCGCCAGACCACCAGCGCGAAGATCAGGTAGAACCTGGCCTCCACCCACAGGCTCCAGTACACGGCGTCCACGTACGGTGCCCCGAACGGGTGCTCGAACATGGTCAGGTTGGTGAGCACGTCCTGCCAGGAACGCGGCGAACCGCCCGGGATCAGCGCCAGCGCAACCGTGGTCACCAGCACCGCCAGCCAGTAGGCCGGGAAGAGCCGGATCACCCGCGAGGTGAAGAAGTCGGAGACCGACCGGCCCCAGCCGCTCAGGCAGATCACGAAGCCGCTGATCAGGAAGAACAGCTGCACGCCCAGCCAGCCGTAGGAGGCGGGCAGGTGCAGCACCGGGAACACCTCGGCTCGCGGCCGGCCCCAGTCCGAGCCGTACGCCACGTAGTGGTACATCACCACCATCAGCGCGGCGACGAACCGCAGACCGTCCAGCGCGGCGAGCCGCCCACCACGCGGTGGCGTCTTCGAGGCAGGGGCGGTGGCTCTCACGTGTGATGACTTCCTAGACGCCGGACGGAACGGGACAGGCGTAGCAGTCTCTCAGAATCCGGCGCCCCGTCCCGCCCCCGTGGTCATTGGCACACGACCGACCCGGGCGGCACACGGCCTCGATCGGGCCTCCGGATCAACGAGGGCATCAGACACGGGGTGCGGGGAACCGGGTGATCGGACACCCGGTTCCGGCCGCCCCGGCGGGACCTACTCCCGGCCTCCGCGCCACTTGCGGCCCTTGCCGCGGCCCTCCTGGCCCTCGTCCTGCCGGTCACCGTGCTCCCACTCCTCGCGGGAGCCCAGCAGGGTGTCGGTCAGGCTGGGGCCGTCCTCCGGCTCGACCGAGGGCAGCTCCCTGGTCGCCTCCGCGGCGGTCTCCGCCTCGGACGGCTGCCCGGCGCGCCACAGCCCCTGCGGCACCCGGTCCTCGGCCGGACCGGACTCGGTGCGCGAGCCGCTGCCCCTGCCCCAGGACGTCCGCGCTCCGGCGCCGGCGGCGCCAGCGGCGCCGGACCGCGGCGTCGGCGCCACCCGCGGCAGTACGGCGGTCTCCTCCGCCGCCCCGACCGTCGGCAGCACCGCGGTCTCCTCCGCCGGATCAGCCTCCAGTGCCTCCGCCGCCCGGACCGCGGCCCGGCGCTCCGGCTCGGAGATCTCCTGGGTGACCTCCTCGGTGCCGCCGACCTTCGGCAGCTCCACGGTCGAGGCCACGGCCGGACCCTCGGCGGCCTTCGCGGCCGCAGCCGCCTCCGCCGCCCGGGCCTCCTCCGCCAGCCGGGCCGCCTCGGCCCGCTGCAGAGCCTCCTCCGCCCGGCGCCGCTGCTCGGCCCGCTGCAGCTCGCGCTGCCGCTGGAGCTCCGCCTGCGCCGCCGCCTCCGCGGCCAGCCGCTCCCGCTCGGCCTCCTCCGCCTTCCGCTTGGCCTCGAGCTCGGCCTGCCTGGCGGCCTCCTCCTCGGCGCGTCGCTTCGCCTCGGCCTCCGCCTTGCGCCCGGCCTCCTCGGCCGCCTTCTTCGCCTCCTCGGCGGCGGCCCGCTCGGCCTCCTCGCGCGCGAGGCGCTCCTTCTCGGCCTGCTCGGCCCGCAGCTGCTCCAGCAGCTCCTGGCGCTTGCGCTCGGCGGCCTCCTCCTCGGCCTTCCTGCGGGCCTCCTCGGCGGCACGCCGGGCGGCCTCCTCGCGGGCGAGGCGCTCCTGCTCGGCCTGGGCCGCCCGCTCCTGGGCGGACAGCGGTAGCTCCCGGTCGAGCCGGTGGCGGATCGCAGTGGTCACGAAGGCGGGCTGCTGACTGCCGTCCACCACCAGGTAGCGCGCCGGATCGGCGGCGGCCAGGGCGAGGAACCCGGCCCGGACCCGGGCGTGGAACTCGGTCGGCTCGGACTCGAGGCGGTCCAGCGCCTCGGTGAAGCGCTCCCTGGCCTTGCTCGGGTCGACGTCCAGCACCACCGTCAGGTCGGGCACCAGACCGCCGGTGGCCCAGCGGGAGATCCGGGCGACCTCGGTGGCGGCCAGGTCGCGGCCCGCGCCCTGGTAGGCGATGGAGGAGTCCATGTAGCGGTCGGTGATCACCACCGCGCCGCGCTCCAGCGCGGGCCGGATGACGTTCTCGACGTGCTCGGCCCGGTCGGCCGCGTAGATCAGGGCCTCGGCGCGGTGCGACAGGCCGGTGTTGCCGACGTCCAGGACGAGCGAGCGCAGCCGCTGACCGATCGGGCTGCCACCGGGCTCGCGGGTGAGCACCACCTCATGGCCCTTGCTGCGGATCCACTCCGCCAGCGCGTTGGCCTGGGTGGACTTGCCGGCGCCGTCGCCGCCCTCCAGCGCGATGAAGAAGCCGGTGCCGCTCATCCGGTGCGGCGCCGGCGCCGCACCGCCGCGCAGCGACTCCAGCAGCTCGCGCCCGAGCGGGACGCTGCCGCGCTGGTCGTCGGTCTTCAGCAGCACCACCGCGGCCAGCACCATGGTCAGCAGCCCGGCGGTGGCGATCGCCAGCGCGGCCCCGTCGTGGATGAAGGTGAAGCCGCCGGGCCTGACACGGCCGTACTCGACCTCGCCGTAGCCGGCAGCGATCAGCGGGACGACGATCAGCGCACCGCCCACCACGGCCCGCAGCACCGCGTACAGGTGCTCGGTGACCTTGGGCAGCCGGATCTCCTCGACCTCCTGGGCGAGCAGGGTCCGGCCGGTGGTGATCACGACTCCGGCGGCCAGTCCGGCCAGCACGGTGAGCATCAGCACCAGGACGAAGTCCAGCACCAGACCGGCCAGGATCAGCGCCACGCCCTCGATGAGCAGGGCGAGCACGAGCAGGCGGCGTCGGGAGAGCGAGGGCAGGGTCGCCCGGGTGATCCGTACGCCGAGCGCGGGAGCACCGGCCGCGGCGAGCACCAGCAGGCCGAACCCGATCGGGCCGGCCCGGTGGCCGATGGCGGTGAGCAGTCCGAGCGCGGCGACGCCAGCCATCGAGGCATAGGCCGCGGCGACCGAGAAGGTGAAGTAGGGGGCGGAGCCGGTGCGGCCCTTGCGCAGAGTCGGCCCGGGGGTGGCGTCGGTGGGGGCGCGTAGGCCCTGTAGCGGGGAGCGCGGCGCGGCCGCCGTACCGCCGGGGAGCTCCTGCAGGAAGATCAGCACGGCGGAGCCGGCCAGCAGCAGGGCCGCGCCGACCCCGGCCGCAGTGAACTGGTGGGTCCGGAGCCAGTGCGAACCGAGGGCCGCGAAGACGTTGTTGACCAGGGTGAACGCCACCAGCGCGATGGCCGCGAGCGGAACGGTCGCCCAGCCGGTGCGCATGTCCAGGGTGCGTACGGCGTCCAGGCTCGCCACGGACGGCCGCTGCTCGGACGGTGCGGCGCCGGCATCGGCGGGCGGCAGCAACGACGGCACCGCGGCCGTCTTGGCGACGGACCAGACCCGCTCCGCGGCGCCGGTCAGGAAGACCGTGCCGAGCAGCAGGTAGGTGGCCGAGCCGGGGCTCCAACCGAGCCACCACGGCGCGACGCCGATCAGCACCGCACGCAGCGCGTCGGCTCCGAAGAGAACCCAGCGGCGGTCGAGCTTCCCGGCCACCAGGCCGTGTACCGGGCCGAGCAGCACCGCGCCGAACAGCAGGGTGGCAAACACCCGGACGCCGAGCACGGCCGTCACCGCGAGCGCCTGCGCCCGGTAGCCGTGGCCGAACTGACCGCCGAGGATCGCCGCCGCCCAGGTCAGCGCGATCAGCACCAGCAGGCCCAGCCGGTCGCCGGTACCGCCGACGAGCTGCGCCGTCCAGAGCCGGCGGTAGGGGCGCAACCGCAGCAGCGCGCGGGCCCGCTCTCCGGGAGTCCCGGCCGGGGCCGCCTCGGGGAGTCTTGGTCGGGCGGCGCTCGTGCTGGTGGGCTGCTCCTCGCTCGTCATACGGTCAGGGTAGCGGGCGGGCCCTGCGGCGAAGCCCGGGAACGAGCCCCGACAGGCCCTCATGACAGGGTTGTGACGTGCGCTACCCCGCCCGCCGACCGGACGGCGGACCCATGCGTCCCGTCACCGGAACGCCGGGCCCGCCGCGCGGATCGCTCAGCCCTCCTCGGGCGCTGCGGCCTTCCTGGCCACCGTCTTCTTGGCCGCGGTCTTCTTCGCCGCCGCCGTGGTGGTCTTCTTGGCGGCGGTCTTCTTGGCCGCCGTGGTCTTGGCCGCGGTCTTCTTCGCGGCCGTCTTCTTGGCCGGAGCCTTCTTGGCGGCCTTCTTCACCGGACCGCGCGCCCGCTTCTCGGCGAGCAGCTCGTAGCCGCGCTCGGGCGTGATGGTCTCGACCGAGTCGTCCTTGCGGAGCGTGGCGTTGGTCTCGCCATCGGTGACGTACGGACCGAAGCGGCCGTCCTTGACCACCACCGGACGCTCGCTGACCGGGTCGGTCCCGAGCTCCTTGAGCGGCGGCGCGGCGGCGGCCCGGCCGCGCTGCTTGGGCTGGGCGTAGATCGCCAGCGCCTCGTCCAAGGTGATGGTGAAGAGCTGGTCCTCGCTGGTGAGCGAGCGCGAGTCGGTGCCGCGCTTGAGGTACGGGCCGTAGCGGCCGTTCTGCGCGGTGATCTCGTTGCCCTCGGGGTCGGTGCCGACCACCCGGGGCAGCGAGAGCAGCCGAAGCGCGTCCTCCAGGGTGACGGTGTCCAGCGACATCGTCTTGAACAGCGAGGCGGTGCGCGGCTTGACCGCGTTCTTGCCGGTCTTGGGCGTGCCCTCGGGCAGGATCTCGGTGACGTACGGGCCGTAGCGGCCGTCCTTGGCGACCAGCATGTTGCCGCTGACCGGGTCGACGCCCAGTTCGAAGTCGCCGCTGGGCTTGGCCAGCAACTCCTCGGCGAGCTCGACGGTCAGCTCGTCCGGCGGCAGGTCGTCGGGGACGTCGGCGCGCTGGCCGGGCTCGTCCGCGGTCCTCCCGGCCTTCTCGACGTACGGCCCGTAGCGGCCGACCCGCAGGACGATGGCGTCGCCGACCGGGAAGGAGCTGATCTCCCGGGCGTCGATCGCGCCGAGGTCGGTGACCAGCTCCTTGAGGCCGCCCAGGTGGTCGCCGTCGCCGTTCCCGGCCTCGGCGGCACCGCCGGCGCCCTCGCCCTCGCCGAAGTAGAAGCGCTTCAGCCACGGCACGGACTGCGCCTCGCCCCGGGCGATCCGGTCGAGGTCGTCCTCCATCTTGGCGGTGAAGCCGTAGTCGACCAGCCGGCCGAAGTGCTTCTCCAGCAGGGCGACCACGGCGAAGGAGAGGAAGGACGGGACGAGCGCCGTGCCCTTCTTGAAGACGTACTTGCGCTGGATGATCGTGTCGATGATCGAGGCGTAGGTGGAGGGACGGCCGATCTCGCGGTCCTCCAGCTCCTTGACCAGCGAGGCCTCGGTGTAGCGGGCCGGCGGCTTGGTGGCGTGGCCCTCGGGGGTGAGCTGCTCGGCGGCCAGCGGGTCGCCCTCGGCCACCTGCGGCAGCCGGCGCTCACGGTCGTCCAGCTCGGCGTTCGGGTCGTCGGCGCCCTCGACGTAGGCCTTCAGGAAGCCGTGGAAGGTGATGATCTTGCCGGAGGCGGAGAACTCGACGTCCCGGCCGTCCGCTGCCCGGCCGCCGACCTTGACGGTGACCGACTGGCCGACCGCGTCCTTCATCTGGGAGGCGACGGTCCGCATCCAGATCAGCTCGTAGAGCCGGAAGTCGTCACCGGACAGGCCGGTCTCCGCGGGCGTGCGGAAGCGGTCACCGGAGGGGCGGATCGCCTCGTGCGCCTCCTGGGCGTTCTTCACCTTGGAGGCGTAGGTGCGCGGCGCATCCGGCAGGTAGTCGGCGCCGTACAGCTGGGTGACCTGGGCCCGGGCCGCGGTGATCGCGGTGTCGGAGAGCGTGGTGGAGTCGGTACGCATGTAGGTGATGAAGCCGTTCTCGTACAGCTTCTGGGCCACCTGCATGGTCCGCTTGGCGCCGAAGCCCAGCTTGCGGCTGGCCTCCTGCTGGAGCGTGGTGGTGCGGAACGGCGCGTACGGCGAGCGGCGGTAGGGCTTGGACTCGACGCTGCGGACCGAGAACGCGGTCTGCTCCAGGGCGGCGGCCAGCGCGCGGGCGGCCGTCTCGTCCAGGTGCAGGGTGTTGGCCGTCTTGAGCCGGCCGTCCGGGCCGAAGTCGCGGCCGCTGGCGATCCGCTTGCCGTCCACGGCGGCCAGCCGGGCGCCGAAGCACTCCGGGTTCGCGGCGTCGGCCGGGGTGCGGCCGGTGCCGAAGACACCGGTCAGGTCCCAGTAGGAGGCGCTGGTGAAGGCGATCCGCTCACGCTCGCGCTCGACCACCAGACGGGTGGCGACCGACTGCACCCGGCCGGCCGAGAGCTTCGGCATGACCTTCTTCCAGAGCACCGGCGAGACCTCGTAGCCGTAGAGGCGGTCGAGGATGCGCCGGGTCTCCTGGGCGTCCACGAGGCGCTGGTTGAGCTCGCGCGGGTTGGCGACGGCCTCCTGGATGGCGGTCTTGGTGATCTCGTGGAAGACCATCCGCTTGACCGGCACCTTGGGCTTCAGGACCTGCTGGAGGTGCCACGCGATGGCCTCGCCCTCGCGGTCCTCATCGGTGGCGAGGTAGAGCTCGTCGGACTCCGCGAGCAGGCTCTTGAGCTTGGTGACCTGCGACTTCTTGTCCGCGTTGACCACATAGATAGGGGCGAAGTCGTGGTCGACGTCGACCCCGAGGCGGCGCACCTCGCCGGTGTACTTGTCCGGGACCTCGGCGGCAGTGCCGGGCAGGTCGCGGATGTGCCCGACGCTGGCCTCGACGACGTAGCCGGGGCCGAGGTAGCCCTTGATCGTCTTCGCCTTGGCCGGCGACTCGACAATGACGAGTCGCTTGCCGTGCGCGGTCTCGCTGCTCGGGGACACCTTCGCTCTTCTCTCCCGGTCGTTTCCTGTGCTGGGCGGCGCACCGGCGAAGGAAGACGTCCCGCCTGACCATCGCCGTCCGGAGCTGCCGCTGCGCGACGGCCCCACCAGCGGAGTGTGACCGTACCCTGGCCACCCTTGTCAAACGGACGGTTCCCGCTTTTTCACCGGCAAGGTCGACCCACGCCACTCGAACGGTAACCCGACGATGCGCGGTCGTGCCGCGCGGAGGGGTGGCGAGGGCCTGCCACCGGCCGGTTTCGGCCGTCGGCGAGCCGGCCGTCGGCCGAACCGCGATCAGCCGGGGCCCGAGCGGCGGCGGGCCGGGCCTGAGCTGTGGTGCCGGCCGGCTGAAGTCGTGGTCAGGGATCTGCTTCTCACCCAAACCCGCTGGGCCTTCCAGCACTTCGCGTGACCCTGAGGAGACCGTCGGTGACCCGGGGTTCCGACGGCCCCGGCCGGCGGCCGCCGCATCCTCAGCCCTGGAGGGCGGACGCGATCAGACTCAGGCCGACCGCGAGCGCGCTCGTGCCGAACAGCACCCAGAAGACGTCACTGGGCAGGCAGGGGCTGGTCTCGGAGGCGGCGAGGACCACCCGGCTCGGACGACGGGCGTCGTACGCGACCTGGACGACCGCCCCGGGCAGCAACCCGGCCGGATGGCGCAGCCTGGTGTGCCCGCGCGGCCGGGAGAGCACCGACTCGGCCTCGCCCGCACCCGCCGCTCCGACGGTCGGCAGGGTGGAGTACGAGAGCAGCGGGGCGGTGTCGAGTTCGCCGTACGGGTCGCCGTAGAGTTCCCCGTACGGATCGCCGTCCACCACGACCCTGGCCGTGGCCGGGACGCCGTGGCGGCGCAACCGGTGGCGGAGCCGCAGTTCGAGAGCGCACCAGACGAGCAGCGCGCCACCGAACAGGATGAGGACGGACCCTGCCGCAGTCGCCGTCGGCGTCTCCACGTACGTCTCCCTCCACGCTGTGCATCGCTGGTGTCCGCCCGGCCAATTGAGCCGGTGCACGGGAGCGTGACAGCCCGGGGACAACCCGGGGCTGACGTTCGAAGTACGGTGGAGAACACCGGGGGGACGGGCGGGTGAACTGCCACGCGCACGACGACCGCACGGACCGCTACCGAACCACGGCGCCGGGTCTCGGAGGTCCGCTGATCCGGCACTCCGGCGATCCGGCCGAACGACCGTCCGCCGCACGGTCGTTGGCGCTCCGAAGTCGGACGGTCACGGTTCGGGGATGGCACTCCGACCGAAAGGTCGTGTGCGGCGGTGCGCGAACTGCCCGCGCCGCGGCCCGGTGCGGCCGCGGGGCTGTCGCCGTGGCTCCACCAGCCGTGACCGGGCCGGCCTCCGGCTGGACCCGCCATGGGCCCGGACTTGGCCGCAGGGGGCCCCTGCAGCCAAGTGCCGCCTCAGAGCACCGGGTTGATGAAACCCTGCTCGGTCAGCAGGCGCAGCGACTCGGGCGTCCGGTCGCGCAGCACCACCCGGTCCTCACCGAGCAGGTGCGCGATCGCGTCGATGATCTCGCCGGCCGTGAGCGTTCCGTCGCACACCCCGACGAAGCTCGCGCCGACCGTGTCCACCTTGGTCGCCCGCCGCATACCGCGGTTGTGACGGAGGATCACGTGCTCCGGGTCCTCCGCCCCGGGCGCGCCGACCTGCTCCTGGACCACCTCGTCGGCCAGCAGGTAACGCGCTGCGAGCAGGGCCGCGTCATCGTGCGTCCGCAGGAAGTCCTGGCGCGCGAACCAGCTCTCGATGTGCGGGCCGAGCGGCTGCTCCACCGGGTGCGGCCACTCCTCGATCCGTACGGCCGGCCGGGCCGCACCGCCGGCCCGCAGGGTGATCCAGCCGAAGCCGATGCCCTCGACGCCCGCAGCCTCGAAGGTCTCCAGCCACTCGTCGTAGCGGGTCTGGTAGTCGGAGCCGGAACCACGGTGGTCGCCGCCGTCCCGCAGCCACAGCTCGGCGTACTGGGCGATGTCCTGGACCTCTCGCTGCACCACCCAGGCGTCCAGCCCGGTACCGGCCACCCAGCCCGCCAGACGGTCGTGCCAGTCCTCGCCCTTGACGTGCTGCCAGTTGGCCAGCAGATGGCAGTACCCGCCCGGCTCCAGGTGCGCGGCCGCGCCCCGGACCAGGCTGCGGCAGAGGTCGTCCCCGGCCATTCCGCCGTCGCGGTAGACGAAGCGGCTGCCGGGCGAGATCACGAACGGCGGGTTGGAGACGATCAGGTCGAACTTCCGGTCGCCCACCGGCTCGAACAGGCTGCCCTCGGCCACCTCGACCTTCTCGAACCCGGAGAGGGCCAGGGTCAGCCGGGTGAAGTGCAGCGCGCGGGGGTTGAGGTCGGTGGCGGTGATCCGCTGGGCGTGCCGGGCGGCGTGCAGCGCCTGCACCCCGGAGCCCGAGCCGAGGTCCAACGCCTCCCGCACCGGCCGCCGTACGGCGAGGTTGGCCAGTGTGGTGGACGCGCCGCCGACACCGAGCACCAGGTCCTTACGGGCCACTCCCTGTGCGCTCCCTCCCGAACCGATACCGCCCGCGCCACCGACCGCGCACCCGAGGTCGGACACCACCCAGGCATCCGCGCTCGGCAGCCCCGCGACCTCGTTGGCGTACGGGCGGACGTCCACGGTGGCCCGCACGGTCTCGCCGTCGCGGATCAGCCAGCCGTCCGTCAGGCAGTCCTCGACCGGCAGGGCCGCAGCCGCTGCCGCGTACGGGACCGGCCGCTGGAGCAGGAAGAGCCGCACCAGCGTCTCCAACGGGCTCCCGCCACGGGTCGCACGCAGCGCGGGCACCGCCTCGCTGCGGGCCAGTGCCGCGTAGCCGGTCGGCCCGAGCAGGTCGAGGCAGCCGTCGGCGGTGTACGAGGCGGCGAGCAGCGCCTCACGGAGCTTCGCGAGGCGGCCGGGGTCAAGAACGGGGCTACTGGTCACCGGCCCATTGTCCCCCGTCCCTCACCACCCCCGACCGCGCGGCGCCGCTGCCGTCGCGGCACCGTTCCCGGGGCAGCCGGTGTTCCCGGGGCAGCCGGTGTTCCCGGGGCAGCCGGTCGCCGGCTGCCCGGCTGGCGGACCGCTCAGCCGCCGGACGACTGGTGCGACTGCTGTCAGGCTGCTGGAGCGGGTTACCGGCCAGCGCGCTCAGTTGCCGGACGAGGAGGCCGACGGCGACGCGGTGGCCGCGTCCGCAGTGCCGCCCGTGGGAGCCGCACTGGACGCGGCGACCGACGGGGAGTCGGTCGGGGAGGCCTCCGGGGAACCGCTCTGCGATCCGCCGTGGTCCGAGGAACCCGCGCGGGGGGCACCGGTCACGGCACCGGTGGGCGCACCGGTCGCCCCGCCTGACGGCCCTCCGCTCGCCGCTCCCGCACCGGGCTTCGCCTTGCAACCCGGCTGCTTGCTGATCGCCACCCCGAGGTCGCCGCTCTGGACGTTCTTCAGCGCGGAGGTGGACTGCTGGGCCAGTCGCTGGATCTGGTCGCCGATGCTCCTGAGGCCGTCCGCGAACCGCGCCTGGTCGGCGTTGTCCAGCGCGTTCAGCTTCTTCTGGACGTCGAGGTAGCCCTGGGTGGCCTGCTTGAGCTCGTCCACGGCCCCCTGCTGCAGCTTCGCGCCGTCGCTCACCTTCGGCGCGCCTGCCTTGTTGATCGCGTCGGCCAGCTGCTGGTTGGCGGTCGCGAGCACCGCGAGATCGGTCGACAGTCGTTTCTGGAGGTCCACCGGAGCCTCGCCCTGCTTGACCCTGCCGGTGTCGGCGAGAGCGTCGCTGGACTTCCCGATCGGGCCCTGCGCGCCGTCACAGACGCTCTTCGCCCAGTTGTTGAGCGAGGCGCTGTTGTCGTCGCCACCGCACCCGACGGCGCCGAACGCCAGCAGCGCACCGAGCGCGGATACGGTCAGCAGTCGCTTCTTCACCGGGAAGGCCCTTTCGGTGTCGGTCATCGACCTGCGAACCTACACGGCCACCCGTTCGGCCCGCAGGCGCCCGGCCCCCTGCGGCTCTCCAGGACGGTTCGGCAAGGGCGGACCGCTGGGACAGCGGTGCCGGTCAGGCCCGTCGGACCCGGATCGGGTCTGCACTCCGGGCGGTACGCAGTACCTGCGGTCACCGGCCGACACTCCGGATCCAACACACCGAGGACCTTGCCGGCGCCGGTCAGCCGGCACTCGTCGCCGCGCGAGGTCGGCGTGGGCTCGTAGGGCCGTACCGGGCTGTCGCCGCCGGTCCGGAACGCGAGCGTGGTGCCGGGCTCTACGACCTGCCGGGCGCCGGCCTCCCCGGGGTGTCGACCACAGAAAGTTGCCGTCGCCTGCCCAGCCGCCCACGGGGTGCGTCCGGACGTCACGCACCCGGGCAGGCGGGAACAGGCAGAGTGAACCCGGGCAGGCGGGAGCCAGACAGCGTGAACCCGGGTGCGCCCGAGCAGAGCGAACACGGGCACCGACATCCGGGGCGACCGGGACCTGGGCAGACCGGGAACAGGAGCCGCAGGGCTCAGTCGTCGGTCGCCGGGTCGGGCATCGGCCAGCTCATCCGGATCAGGCCGCCGTCGGCGCCGCTGGTCACCTCGACGTCCTCGACCAGGCCGGTGATCACCGCGAGGCCGAGCGCGTCCTCGTCGGCATCGGCCCCCGCGTCTCGATCGGAGGCGGGCATTCCGGCTGGACCGGCCTCGTCCTCCACCTCGATGAAGAAACGCTTCTCCTGGTCGATCAGAGCGACCCGTACCACTCCGTCGACGCCGCCACGGCGGTGCAGCCCGACCGCGCGTGAGCAGGCCTCGCCGACCGCGAGCCGCACCTCGTCGAGCACCGACTCATCGACACCGGCACGTCTCGCCACAGCCGCGGCCACCAGCCGGGCCGTGCGCACGTGCTCGGGAAGCGGACTGAATCGAAGTTCGACGGTTGCCATCTCTCCCCCTCCGGGGTAGCTCCCCAACACCTCACCGCTCACTGCGGCACCGGGTCCGTTCCCGGTCCCGCACAGCCGGCGAGGCGTGGTCGCCCCGCCGGTCTGCTCACGTCGGCGTGCCGAAGGTGGATCAGTCGGTCGCGGAGACCGCTTCCTCGACCGAGTTGTGGATCGGGAAGACCTTGGTCAGGCCGGTGATCCGGAAGATCTTGAGGATGCGCTCCTGGTTGCACACCAGACGCAGCGAACCCTCGTGTGCCCGGACCCGCTTCAGGCCGCCGACAAGGACGCCCAGACCGGTCGAGTCGAGGAAGTCAACGCCCTCCATGTCGACGATCAGGTGGTAGTTACCGTCGTTGACGAGCTCGACCAGCTGCTCGCGCAGCTTGGGGGCGGTGTACACATCGATCTCGCCACCGACCTCGACAACCGTGCGGTCGCCGATCGTGTGGGTCGACAGGGACAGGTCCACGGAACCTCCAGCACCTTGCCTTGCTACGTCATTGCAACCTCGGCCGGTCGGCCGCCGTCGCTTGGCCGCAGAGCGGGCACACCGCCACGGCAAATCGCACCCCGGCGTTGCGGCCCTCGGCCATGCGGCCGTCACGGCTTCATTCAACCACCTGTGACCATGCCCGCACGATGGCTTGGAGCGATTCTCCGTCACGCCGGTGACACACTGGGTCCTCATGCCGCCCCACCATCGCGCGCCCGAAGCCCTGTTGGCCGCCCTCGCCGGTAGCCGGTCCCGTTCCGACCGCCTCACCCATACGGAGCAGTTGCCAGCACGTCAGGCATGCTTTTCGCCGTGGCCGGACGGCATCCGCCCGGAAATCGTGGCTGCCGCCCGGACCATGGGCGTCGAGCTGCCCTGGGCGCACCAAGCCGAGGCGATGAACCTGGCCAAGAACGGCCAAACCGTGGTGATTGCCACCGGGACCGCCTCGGGCAAGTCGCTCGGCTATCTGGCGCCGGTCCTCAGTGATCTGCTGGACGGCACCGAGGCCCCGAACGGGCGCGGCGCGACCGCGCTCTACCTGGCCCCGACCAAGGCTCTGGCCGCCGACCAGCGCAGACGCGCCGCCGAACTCGCCCCGGACCGGGTCCGCCCGGCCCTCTACGACGGCGACACGCCGCCCGAGGAACGCGAGTGGGTCCGCCAGTACGCCTCGTACGTGCTCACCAACCCGGACATGCTGCACCGCGGTATCCTCCCCGGCCACACACGCTGGTCCTCCTTCCTCAAGACGCTGAAGTACGTCGTGATCGACGAGTGCCACAGCTACCGCGGTGTCTTCGGCTCGCACGTCGCCCAGGTGTTGCGACGGCTGCGGCGGCTGTGCGCCCGGTACGGCTCCGAGCCGGTGTTCCTGCTCGCGTCGGCCACCACCGCCGATCCGGCGGCCACCGCCGAGCGGCTCACCGGTCTCCCGGCCGTGGCGGTGACCGAGGATGCTTCACCGCGCGGTCCGCTGGTCTTCGCACTGTGGGAGCCGCCGCTCACCGAGAACGTCGGCGAACACGGCGCGCCGGTGCGCCGTACCGCCACCGCCGAGGCCGGCTACCTGCTCACCGACCTGGTCGGCTCCGGAACCCGGACGGTGGTGTTCGTCCGGTCGCGCCGCGCCGCCGAGCTGGTCGCCCTGCAAGCCCAGGAGCAGCTCGGCCCACCCCTCGCCGCCCGCGTCGCCGCCTACCGCGGCGGCTACCTCGCCGAGGAACGTCGCTCCCTGGAACGCGACCTGTACTCCGGGCGACTGCTCGGTCTCGCCTCCACCTCCGCCCTCGAACTCGGCGTCGACGTCTCCGGTCTGGACGCCGTCCTGATGGCCGGCTACCCGGGCACCAGGGCCTCGCTCTGGCAGCAGGCCGGGCGGGCGGGACGAGAGGGCCAGGGTGCACTTGCCATACTGATCGCCCGGGACGACCCGCTGGACACCTACCTCGTGCACCACCCGGAGGCCCTGTTCGCCAACCCCGTCGAGGCCACCGTCCTCGACCCCGACAACCCCCACATCCTGGCCCCGCACCTGTGCGCGGCGGCGGCCGAACTCCCGCTCGGTGAGAGCGACCTCGACTTGTTCGGTCCCTCCACCGCCCAGTTGCTCCCGGTACTGGAGCAACGCGGGCTGCTGCGCCGACGCGGTGCCAACGCCTGGTACTGGACCCGGCGTGAGCGCGCCGCGGACGCGGTCGACCTGCGCGGCAGCGGCGGCAGCCCGGTGCAGATCGTCGAGGGATGCACCGGCTGGCTGCTCGGCACCGTGGACGCGGCCGCCGCCCACACCACTGTGCACACCGGCGCGGTCCATCTGCACCAGGGCCGTACGTACCTGGTGCAGGACCTCGACCTGGAGACCTCCGTGGCCGTGGTCGAACAGGCGGACCCGCCCTACACGACATCCGCTCGGGACATCACCTCCATCGCCGTCCTCGGCACCGACACCATCGTCGAGTGGGGTGAAGCGCGGCTCTGCTTCGGCTCGGTCGAGGTGGTCAACCAGGTGGTCGGGTACCTGCGGAAGCGCATCGCCACAGGCGAGATCCTCGGCGAGAGCAAGCTCGACCTGCCGCCCAGGACACTGCGCACCCGAGCGGTCTGGTGGACCGTTACGGAGGACCAGCTGTTCGACGCGGAGATCCCGTTCGACCAGCTCCCGGGCGCCGCGCACGCAGCGGAGCACGCCTCCATCGGCCTGCTCCCACTCTTCGCCACCTGCGACCGCTGGGACATCGGCGGCGTGTCCGTGCCGCTCCATCCCGACACCCAGCTGCCGACGGTCTTCGTGTACGACGGGCACTCCGGCGGCGCCGGCTTCGCCGAACGGGGGTTCCGGCGGGCGGAGCAGTGGCTGACGGCGACCCGGGACGCGATCGCGGCGTGCGAGTGCGAGCGGGGTTGCCCGTCGTGCGTGCAGTCGCCCAAGTGCGGGAACGGCAACGACCCGCTCGACAAGGCGGCAGCCGTGAGGCTCCTGGATGTCCTGCTCGCCGGGGCTCCGGGGCAGAGCGCCTCGGCCGGGGGTGACGACTGAGCCACCGCTGGCGCATCGCCCGTCACCGGCGGGTGGGGCGTCCGCGTCACGCGCCGGTGTAGCGCCCCCGGCGGTCTGGCCTTCGTATGGCCGCCACCGGCCGAGCTCTCCGCCACCGGATCGGCCGTGAGTCGTGGCGGCTCGGACTCGTCTGCTCCCCAGGACCAGACCGGTCCGGCCCTGGCCCGGGCCTGAGCCGGACCGACCGGAAACGGCAACACCCCGCGGGGCACTTCGACCTCGACGGTCACCGTGACGGCATCCGCGCCCGGATCCACCGAGCAGGACAGCAGTGCCGCCCGGTGCTCGTCCGCGATCCGGGAGGCCCAGCCGCAGCCGCCGTCCGGGTCCATCAGGAGTCGATCGGCGGCAGCGAGAGCGGCGAGATCCGCCGCCGACTCCGCGCGGCACCGCGCGGCCACCACCGACCCGACGACCAGGCTGGCGGCGAAGACCACGCAGCCCAGCATCATCAGCGTCACCAGCCAGACGGTCGCCGAACCGGCGTCGGAGGTGGCGAGTGGCCTGGCGGGGCACGGTGCGGCGGCGGTCGGCTCGGTTGAGCTTGGTGGGCCCGGTGCGGTAGACGGGGATTCTGTCGGAGCCGGCTCCGTAACGACCGGGCCGGCCGGGTCGGCCGGGTCGGCCGGGTCGGCCGACCTGAGCGGCTCTGCCGCCCCGGCCACCCCAGGCGACCTGAGCGATCTGCCCGCCCCGACCTCGGCGAACCCGGTCCCACCGAAACCGGCCTGGCCGAATCTGATCCCCCCGAACCCGGTCCAACCGCAGGAACGGGGATCGCGGGGAGCGAACGGGCCCAGTGCTCGGACCGCCATCACCCACCGCCCTCCGCCTTGCCGATGATGTCCTCGCGGGCCGCCACCGCCGATGCCCCCAGCCGGACCGTGAGAGCCGACGCGAGACGCCCGGGCCCCGGGCAGGGTGCGTCGATCGCCACCCGTACCGTCTCGCCGTCCCGGGAGACCTGGACGGCAGCCCCGGCCGGTGCCGCGGCTCGTGCCAGCCCAGTGGCGTTCGCGTCACCGCGTGCGGCCGCTCTCGCCCCGATCCGCGCGGCGTCCACACACCGGATCTGGGCAGCCGCCGCCACAACTCCCCACATCAGCACTGCCGCCAGGAACACCAGGGCCGGGAGTGCGACGGCGGTCTCGGCCGTCACGAACCCGCCGTCCCCGGCCGTCCTGCCGTCGTGCCCCCGCGGAGTCCGGCCGCACCGTCCGACCGGTCGGAGAACCCGCCGCCCGGGCGGGTCAGATGACATGGAACGCCCGGTTGACCAGTTCGGTGAACGCGTCGGTGAACACCCCGCTGGTCACCACCTTGTAGAGCGCCGCAGCAATCGCACACGCGGCGACCGTCCCGATGGCGTACTCGGCCGTCGACATTCCCGCGTCGCTCCGCGCCCCGCGCAGCCTCCTCAGCCTCGCGGACAGCCACCTCTGCGCCCTCCGGGCCGGCGGGACGGAGCGGACGGGCCGTCGGCCGGTCGCAACCGCGATGGAAACGGTCATGGCAGATCTCCTTCGACTTGTTCCGTGAGTTCGGAGCAGTTCCGCGAGTTGGGGCTTGTTCCCTGACTCGGGCTTGTTCGGCATGTCAGGACTTGCTCCGCGTGTCAGGACTTGCTCCGCGTGTCCGGAGTTGCTCCGCGTGTCCGGAGTTGCTCCGCGTGTCCGGAGTTGCTCCGCGTGTCGGGACTTGCTCCGCGAGTTCGTCCTCGACGATGTCCGAGGGCGAAGCGACCTGATTGTTCGGTCAGATTCGTTTGGCGAAGAGCGAGGTCAACCCGATGACCACGGGAACGACCCCGATCAGGATGAATGCGGGCAGGAAGCAGACGCCCAGTGGAGCAGTGGCGAGCACCCCGGCCCGGCGGACACGGGCGTGCGCGGCCCGGCGGACGGCCTCCCGCTGGGTCTGGGCCAGTCCGATGAGGGGTGCGGCCGGCGGCGAACCGCTGGTGCTCGTCCGCACCAGACACCGAGCCAGCGGGGCGAGTGTCGGACAGTCCGCGCCGAGCCTCTCCCAGCAGACCTCCGGCGGTGCTCCGAGCGACAGCTCGGCCGCCACCCCCGCCAGCCGGTCGCTCATCGGCGCGCTCACGCTCGCCGCCACCGCCGCGGCAGCCTCGCCCGGCGAGGAGCAGGAACCGAGGCAAGCGGCCAACAGTTCGGCGGTCAACGGCAGTTGCTGGGACAACTGGTCCTGTTCCAGAGCGGCCCACCGCTCGGCCGGAGAGCGCACCCGCGGCAGCCACCGCTTCGCGGCGAGGGCGACCAGGACTCCGGACGACAGTCCCACCGGGCCACCGACCACAGCCGCCGCACCGACCCCCATCACGACCGGTGCCGTCCACTCGGCTCCCGCCAGTTCGGTCGCGCGGGTTCGCCAAGTCCGCATCGGCAAGCTTCGGCCTGCTCGGTGGAGCCCATGCACCGACCACCGGCGTCCCCCCAGCCCACGATGGCCTTGAAGGCCGATCTCCGCACCAGAGGCACGGGCGATCCATCGGCCGGCCCGACGCCGGGCGACCCGGCACCGTCCCACCCCGGCCACCTCCCCGACAGCCGCCATCACCACGACCGACAAGGCGAACGACAGCACCGGAACTCCCATGCTCACCCCACCCCCTCCGCCCGGCCGGCCCGACTCCTTGAGATCCCGCACTCAATCGCGCACCCCCGCGCATCCGTTGCTCTTCGGCGACCCCCCGCGTCCCGAGCCGCCGCTTCGTCCCGCGCCGGGTCCGGCGCCACCACCGGCTGGCGAGCGGGCGGCTCCGGGCGGCCCACCGGTCCTCCTCGGGCCGGCCAGCCCCCGGCAGCCTCAGCAGCCCGCACGATCCGGGCCGTCCACGCCAGCCCGGCCGCCTCCAGCAGCGCCCCGATGACAAGGCATCCCAGGCCGATCGGCCTGTGCAGCAGGACCTGTACGGGCTTCGCGCCGAGCGCGGCACCCAGCAGCAGCCCGATCAGCGGCAGTGCACCGAGTACCGCGATGGTCGTCCGCGGCCCGGCCAGCTCTCCGGCAATCTCCTCGTTCAAGGCCCGCTCGGCCCGCAACGCGTCGGCAAGTTGGTCCAGACCCGCGGCCAGACCGGTCCCGCTCTCCGCGGTCACCTCCCAACAGGCTGCGACAGCCGCCGCGCCTTGCCCGCCGGGCAACTCCGCCACGAATCTGAGTGCGGCGGGGATGTCGGCGCCGTACCGGCCGGCGGCCAACCGGGCGGCGGGCTCCGCTCCCAACCCCGCCCACAGGGACGTACGGACGATCACCGAGCCCAGCGCCTGGTCCGCCGTCGCTCCCGCGCGCAACTCGGCGGCCAGGCCGGTGCAGAGCTCGATCACCGCTGTCGCCCGTGTGCGTGCCTCCGCCGCCAGCCGACGGCGGTGCCGCCACCGCCGCAGCGGCACCACGGCGGCGGAGGCCACCACCAGCGGTACCGGCGACCTCGCGTGCAGTCCGAATGCCAACCCGACCGGCAGCACGAGGAGTTCGGGAGCCAGTCGGCCAAGCCAGCCCGACCGGGCCCGAGCCAGGAGGCCGTGTGCCAAGTCGCGACGTCCACCTCCTACCGCCCTACCGAAGAGACCTCGTACCCGCTCGGCCGCTCGTACCCTGCGCCCCAGAGCTGACCGGAGTCCGGCCACCACGCCGATCGTTCCGACCATCCAGAACAGCTGGCCGCTGATCACTGCAACCCCTTCCTGGCCGACTGCAGCAGCCACCAGGCACCGAACGCGGCGGCGCACAGGAGCAGCGCCCAGAGGATCTCGATCTGCCGCACGTTCATCGGATACTTCCCGGCAGCTCCACCCCTCGGACCGCACAGCGCTGCCGCAGCCGGTCCCAGCCGGGACCGGGCTCACAAGTGCCGCCGGCCCTGAACGTGACCGCTGGCGTGGTCATCGCGAGCCCTCGCTCGTCGCCCGTGAGCATGTGGATCTCGGCGACCCGGCGCAGCCCGGTATGCGGCTCACGCACCAGGTGGATGATCACATCGAGGGCTGCGCGCAGTTGGCTGTGCAAGGAGAGCCGGTCCAGGCCGGCGAGCGAGCCGAGCGCCTCCAGCCTGGCCGGGACATCGGCCGCGGTATTGGCATGAACTGTGCAGCAGCCACCCTCGTGACCGGTGTTGAGCGCGGACAGCAGGTCGACCACCTCGGCCCCTCGGACCTCACCGACCACCAGGCGGTCCGGCCGCATGCGCAGCGCCTGCCGGACGAGATCCCGCAGGGTCAGCTCACCGAGCCCCTCCTGGTTCGGCGGCCTGCCCTGGAGCCGCACCACATGGGGGTGGTCCGGCCGGAGTTCGGCCGAGTCCTCTGCCAGCACGATCCGCTCCCCCGACCCGACCAGCCCCAGCAGGGCAGCGAGCAAGGTGGTCTTCCCCGTGCCGGTCCCGCCGGCGATCAGGAACGAGAGCCTGGCGTTCAGCAGCGCCAGGAGCAGGTCCGCTCCGGCCTGGGGCAGCGCGCCGCCGGATACCAGCTCCGTCAGGGCGAACGGCCGGGAGCGGGAGATCCGGAGCGAGATGTGGGTGCACCCGGCGGCGATCGGTGGCAGCACGGCATGCAGGCGTGTCCCGTTCGGCAGCCGGGCGTCGACCCACGGCCTGGCGTCGTCGAGGCGTCGACCGGCCGCGGTCGCCAGCCGGTGCGCCAGGTGGCGCACCGCGGCGGCGTCGGGAAACCGGATGCCGGACACCCGTTGCAGCCCGGCTCCCCGGTCGATCCACACCTCGTCGGGACCGTTCACCAGGACGTCGGTCACATCCGGCTCACCCAGCAGCTGGTCGAGCGGCCCGGCGCCGACCAGCTCCGAGCGGAGCACCCGTACCGCATCGAGGACGTCGTCACCGCCCAGCGGCGGCCTGGCGGCCCGTACTGCCGCCGCCACCGACCTCGCGGTGGGCTGTGCACCGGCTTCGGCCAGCCGCAGCCGTACGGTGTCGAGCAAGGCCGCGGCCCGCGGATCGGTCCGCCCGCGGACCACCGTCGCCTCGGTCCGCCCCAGCTCCTCCGGCCCCGCCCGACCGGGCCGCTCGCGCCCGAGCCGCGGCCCGGACCCGGTCGCCGCTTCCGCGTCCAGCCCGGTGTCCTGGGCCCTTTCGCTCCGGCCTCGCACGCCCGCCGCCGCTCGACTCGGATCCGCATCCCCCGTGTCGGCCCGGCCCGGCCGGTGCGGCCGGCCACCGAGGCGCATACCGGGGCCGAGCGGCCGCCGGTGCGGGCCGGTCGTGGTCCTGTCGCACTCCCCCGGCCGACTCGGCCCCCGCAGACGACCTGTCACAGCACACCCCCTCCGTCCGCCGGAACCGGCGGCATCGCTTCGTTCAGGAAACCTGTGCAGAACCGCGCCAGCGGTCCTTTCGCGCGTGTGCCGGGCGGTGCTCCCCGCTCGACGTCGACGCCCAGCCCGGGCTCCCGTGGCAGCTCACCGGCCAGCCGCAGTCCGAGCCCACGGGCGATCTCCGGGGCCGCCAGCCCGGCCGGTCCCGGCACCCGGACGACCGCGCGTAGGTCCGAGAGCCGCATCCGGGCGGCCGAGGCCACCCGATCCGCCGCCGCCATCGCGCGCAGCTCCGCCGGGACCACCAGCAGCCCGGTGTCGGCCTGTTCGAGTGCCTGCCCGGCGGCCGAGTCAAGGTGCCGGGGAAGGTCGAGAACGACCAGCCCGCCGCGGCGACGGGCGGCGGCGACCACGCTGCGCATCGCCTCGGGCGGCACGGCGAGCGTGTCGCCGCGATCCCAGGACAAGGCGGTCAGTCGGTGCAACTCGGGTAGAGCTCTGGCGAGTTCGGCTCCGTTGACTCGCCCGCGGGAGGCAGCCAGGTCGGGCCAGCGCAGGCCACCCTTACCCTCGCCACCGAGCAGCACGTCGAGCCCGCCGCCCAAGGGGTCGGCGTCAATGAGCATGGTGCGGTGTCCCGTTCGGGCCGCGGTGATCGCAAGGGCGCAGGCCAGGGTCGAGGCGCCGGCGCCGCCGCGGCCGCCGAGCACGGCGACGGTCAGTGCGGGCGGACCGACGCCCTCGGCCGCGTCGGCGATCCGGTCCAGCAGCCACGCCTGCGCATCGGGCAGGAACAGGACGTGCTCGGCCCCGAGTCTGACGGCTCTCACCCAGACCTCGCAGTCGTCCAGGTCGAGGCCCAGCAGCAGCACACCGGCCCGGCGACCCAGGGCCGCGCAGCGCTCCGCCTGGTCGTCTCCGACCAGCACCAACGGCGCGTTCTCCCACAGGTCTCGGGACGGTGGAACGCCGCACAGCAGGTGCGGGTCGGTGCCTGCGGCGGCACAGAGCCGAAGCAGGTTCTCGGCGAGGGACTCGTCCTCGGTGACGATGAGCGGCCCCGACGGAGTCGTCCGGTCGGCCGAATGGTGATCTGCGGTGGGTGCGGACATGGCTGTCTCCCCCGGTGAGGTTCTGTCCGGGCGCCGGCACTGGGCATGGCCCCGGCGCCCGCCGGTGGGTTGTCAGCGGCCTCCCCGATGACGGAGACGACTGCTGCCCGGACACCAAGGTCGCGGCCGCGGCCGAATCCGTCAGCCCCCTCCCGATTACCTGTGGACAAGTCGGCCCTGTGGATAACTTTGTTCACCCACACGGGGGGTTAATAGGAATTGACACCTGCGAGGCTGTCGAGAAGGCCGGGAACACAGTGGCCCGCCCCCACCCGAGATCCGCGGCCAGGGGGTGGAGTCACGTCTCACCAACCAAGGCTGAATAAACACGGAGAGTAACGAATCAGTCCCGGTGAGCCCTCTTGGCGGATCATCCTCGCCCACCGCGAATACCGTCGGCGAGCCTTCCCTGGGATCGTCGAGAAGCCCGAAAAATGGCCCCGGACGTGCGACGACCCCCGCCGGGGGGGAGAGCGGGGGTCGTCTATCCACAGCCCGACTCGGGGGGGAGGAGCCGGACCGGGTTAGCACGGTCGCGAACGATCCGTGACTTCCATGGTGTACCCGAGCGGCCAGAAACACAAACCCACACGCTCGCGCGTACGCCGAATGGCGGGGTGTTTTGCCGGGCCCTCTATCCTCAGATCCCGTGGACACCTCCGAGAACGCCGACGTCGCCGAGCACGACGGGAACTCCGCGTACCGTTCCGCACCGAACGGCACTGAACCGGTACCTGCGGCCGCCTCGCGTCGCCAGTATGGCGCGGTGCGAACCGCCGCATTCTTCGATCTCGACAAGACGATCATTGCCAAGTCGAGCGCCCTGGCGTTCAGCCGGCCGTTCTACCAGGGCGGCCTGATCAACCGTCGGGCCGTGCTGAAGAGCGCCTACGCCCAGTTCGTCTTCCTGGTGGGCGGCGCGGACCACGACCAGATGGAGAAGATGCGCGAGTACCTCTCCGCGCTCACCCGGGGCTGGAACGTCCAGCAGGTCCGCGAGATCGTCGCCGAGACCCTGCACGGACTGATCGATCCGATCATCTACGATGAGGCCGCCTCGCTCATCGAACAGCACCACGCGGCCGGCCGCGATGTCGTGATCGTCAGCAGTTCGGGCTCCGAGGTGGTCGAGCCGATCGGCGCACTGCTCGGCGCGGACCATGTGATCGCCACCCGACTGAAGATCGAGGACGGCCGGTACACCGGGGAGATCGAGTATTACGCCTACGCGGAGAACAAGGCCGCGGCGATTCGGGAACTGGCCGAGGCCGAGGGCTACGACCTGGCCAACTGCTACGCGTACAGCGACTCCTCGACCGATCTGCCGCTGCTCGAGGCGGTCGGCCACCCCTCCGCGGTCAACCCCGACCGCGCTCTGCGCAAGGAGGCCCTGGCGCGCGACTGGCCGGTCCTGGTCTTCGACCGCCCGGTCGAACTCCGACGCCGACTCCCGGACTTCAGCGCGCCGAGCCGTTCCGTGGTGACGGCCGTGGCAGTCGGCACCGCACTGCTGACGGCCGGGGTGCTCTGGTACACGGCGGCCAAACGACGGCGCCCGTCCGCTTGACGCTACCGGGCCCGGGCGACGTCGCACCGGGGCCGCCGCACTGGTCTCCGCCCGGCCCGGTCGGTTTCCGCACGCCCAGCCGGCAAGCCACCCCATCAGGACGAAACGGACAAAAGGCAAAGACTTCTTTTTTCGGGTTCCGCTTTCCGTCGAACCGCGATAGAAATGAGTTACGGCCCGCGAGACCCGGTCAGGACCCAATAAGGGTCGTTCCGACAACGCAGTTCAGGCCCACGGACCGCGTACAGATAACTGGGCACCCACATGCAGCCGACCCGCTGTCGGGCCGCCGCACCAGGTGAATGGGCAGGATCCCCGCCTGATGGGCACTTACGGTGCATGCTTGGTAACTCGGTACCTGTACCAGCGGCGGCACCCAGCAGGATCAGGTGCCGCCGCAACTCTGCGCCGGGACGGCGTCCGGGCCGCTCAGACCATGCCGCGCTGCATCGCTTCACAGACCGCCGTGCTCTCCCGCACGCCCAGGCGGAGCGCCTTCCCGCAGTGCCCGATCCAGGCGGCCATTCCCTCGGGCGTGCCGCTGAGGTAGCCGCGCAGGGCCTCCCGGTAGGCGGCTGTGCCCAGCTCCGCGAGACCGACCTCCGCCGGGCAGATGGCCTTGGGATCGAGCCCCTCGCCGATCAGGACGATCCGCTGTGCGGCGCGGGCGATCATGCCGTTGCGCGAGGCGAACGGCCGCAGCGCGAGCAACTCACCGTGCACCACTGCGGCCACGACCAGCGCGGGGGTTCCGCTCGCCGCGCCCTCCGCCCGGGCCACCAGCAGCCGGGAGAGCTGCTCGAGGCGCGCCGCGACCTCCTCGGCCTGCGGCGCGGGCGGGAGCTCCGCCATGCCGGAGACCGCCTCCTCGACATCCTCGGCCGCGGCCAGCTCCAACGGGAAGATCTCGGCCGCCCCCTCCCCCGCGCGTCGGGGCCGCCCGGCGGACTCGTCCGCGTCCCCGACCACCAGCAGGTGCAACCGGGCCAGCACCTGGAGCGGGGAGTGCCGCCAGACGCTCAGCAACTGCCCGGCCTCGGCGGAGATCCGCAGCGCGCCGCCGATCGTCCGGGCCTCGGGGTCGCCGCCGAAGTCGCTGCGGCGGCGCACCTCCTCCAGCGGCCAGTCCGCCCCGTCCAGGGCGGCGGAGGCACGCGCACCGCGCAGGGCGGCCTCCGAGGTCACCTCGGGCGAACGGCGGCGCATCACACGGTGCCCGTACAGCCGGTCCACGGCCTTGCGCACCTCGGCAACAGCCTCGGGCACCCCGGGGAGCTCTGCAAGTGGGGCGAGGGGATCAGTTCCAGTCGTCACCTACCCGAGAGTAATGAACCACCCGCTGGGGCCGGTACAGCAACCCCACCATCACCCGTTTGAGGCAATCCCCGATTCCCGCCCTCGCGGAGCACCGGCGCGCCGCTAGCATGGCCACTATCGGTGACGATAACGATTTCCAAAAACAATCCCGGCGGCACACGTCCCGCCCAAGCGAGAGTCGGGGTCCCAGATGAAGATCGCCTTCGTCGGCAAGGGCGGCAGCGGCAAGACCACGCTGTCGGCACTGTTCATCCGCCACCTGGCCGCCGCTGGGCGCCCGGTCATCGCCGTCGACGCCGACATCAACCAACATCTGGGAACAACCCTCGGGCTGACCGACGATCAGACCGCCGCACTGCCCACGCTCGGCGAACACCTGCCCCAGATCAAGGAGTACCTACGCGGCAGCAACCCGCTGATCGGCTCCGCCGAGGAAATGATCAAGACCACGCCGCCCGGCCGGGGTTCACGCCTGCTGCGGATCGTCGAGGAGAACCCGGTGTACGCCGCCTGCGCCCGGCCGATCGCACTCGACGAGGGCTCGGTCCGCCTACTGGCGACCGGCGCCTTCGCCGAGGAGGATCTGGGCGTCGCCTGCTACCACTCCAAGGTCGGCGCGGTCGAGCTGCTACTGAACCACCTGGTCGACGGCCCGGACGAGTACGTCGTCACCGACATGACGGCGGGCTCGGACTCCTTCGCCTCCGGCCTGTTCACCCGTTTCGACCTGACCTTCCTGGTGGCCGAACCGACCCGCAAGGGCATCTCGGTGTACCGCCAGTACAAGGACTACGCGCGGGACTTCAACGTGGCCCTGCGGGTCGTCGGCAACAAGGTGCAGGGCCCCGACGACCTCGGATTCCTCCGACGCGAGGTGGGCGACGACCTACTCGCCGCCTTCGGCCAGTCCACCTGGGTCCGCCACCTGGAGCAAGGCGCCGAGCCGGAGCTGAGGACGCTCGAGCCCGCGAACCGCGAGGTGCTCGCCCGGCTCAAGGCGGAGACCGACGCGGCCTTCGGACTGCGCGACCCGCAGCGCTACACCCGGCAGGCCATCCACTTCCACCTCCGCAACGCGGAGAGCTGGGGAAACGCGAGGACCGGGATCGACCTCGCCTCGCAGATCGACGAGGACTTCGTGCTCGACGTCGAACAGGCCGCTGATCAACTGGACGCCGCCCCTGCCTGACGACCCAGGTCGCACACCGGCGCCGATTTGCCCAGGCGAAGGCCGGCATCCCCAGGGGTGCCGGCCTTCGCGCTGCCCGGCGACGCCCGGTCGGCCATCGCGGAGGTCAGGACGTATTCCCGGAAGACCCGGCCACCACCCATAGGAATGAATCCAGGGCCGCTTCCTTCCACTCAATTTCACCGTGTGCAAAGATTTCATTACTCTCGGTTTACTGATTCTTGATGGTTCATGGGCCGCCCGCGACACTCCCCGCCGCGCCCACGCCATCCCGCCGTACCGTCGCGACCCACGACAGCCGATCCGCCTCCGAGCTCCCCCACCGGACCTGACTGCGTTCGTTCCCCGGAAAGACGGGAAGACATGACCCTCGACATCTCCAGCGCACCGATCGCCTCCGACACCACCGACCACGCGCCACCGGACACCACGACCCCCGGCCCCCTCCCGGCGCGGCCCGCCGGCCTGCTGCACGACCTCACCGCCTCCCTGGTGGTCTTCCTGGTCGCCGTCCCGTTCTCGCTCGGCATCGCCCTGGCCACCGGCGTCCCGCTCACCTCCGGCCTGGTGGCCGCCGCTGTCGGCGGTCTGATGGTCGGTCTCCTCGGCGGCACTCCACTCCAGGTCAGCGGCCCTTCCGCGGCCCTCACCGTGATCGTCGCCGGGCTGATCGCCCGGTTCGGCTGGCAGGTCACCTGCGCCGTCACCGTGATCGCCGGACTGCTGCAGCTGCTGCTCGGCTCACTGCGGGTGGCGCGGACCGCGCTCGCCGTCTCACCCGCGATCGTGCACGGGATGCTGGCCGGCGTCGGCCTCACCATCGCCATCGCCCAGTTGCACGTGGTACTCGGCGGCTCACCGATGAGCTCCGCACAGGCCAATCTCCTCGCGCTGCCCGGCCAGCTCTCCGGTCCACATCTGCCCGCGCTCGCGGTCGGCGCCGTCGCCATCGCCATCCTCTGCGGCTGGCCCCGGCTCGGCCGGCTCCCGGGCTCGGCAGGGCGGCTGGGCGGCGCGCTGGCCAGGGTTCCCGCCGCCCTGGTGGCCGTCACCGGCGGTACCGCGCTCTCCGTGGGCCTCGGGCTGAGCCTCGCCCGGGTCGAGCTTCCCGCCTGGAGCCGGCACGCCCTCGCCTCACCTCCCAGCCCCGCCGTGTTCGTCCAGCACTGGCCCGTCCTGCTGGCCGCCGTGCTGACGGTGACAGCCGTGGCGAGCGTGGAGTCGCTGCTCTCCTCCGTCGCAGTGGACCGGATGACCCACAGCTCGAGCGACCTCAACCGCGAGCTGCGCGGGCAAGGCGTCGCCAACGTGCTGAGCGGCCTGCTCGGCGGGCTTCCGGTGGCGGGCGGTGCCGTCCGCAGCACCGCCAACATCCGGGCCGGCGCCGTGAGCCGAAAATCCGCCGTCCTCCACGGGGCCTGGGTGGCTCTGGCCGCGGTCGCCCTGGCCGGCGGGCTGCGCCGGATCCCGCTGGCGGCGCTGGCCGCGCTGGTCCTGGTGGTCGGCATCCAGATGGTGAGCTTCGCGCACATCCGGCGGGTGCACCGGCACCGGGAGTTCCCCGTCTACCTCACCACCGTGCTGGGAGTGGTTCTGCTCGGCGTCCCGGTCGGTGTCGCCCTGGGCGGCTCGGTGGCCGTCCTCCTAGCCTTGTACCGGCTGACCCGAGCACATGTGGAGGTCTCGGCGGAGCCCGACGGCTCGTACCTAGTCCGCACCCATGGCCCTCTCACCTTCGCCGCCGTCCCCAAACTGAGCCGGGCGCTCGCCCTGATCCCCCCGCGGGCCCGGGTGACGGTATGCCACGACGGCTCGTTCCTCGACCACGCAGCATACGAGCAGGTGCACACCTGGCGGGTCGGCCACCAGGCCGAAGGCGGCCGGGTCTCGATGCTGACGGAGCGGTATGACGACGAGGTGCTGGACCCGGACGGCACCGTCCGCTCCGGCAGTTCCTCAGGCCCGCACCGCTGCCGGGCCTGGACACCCTGGGGTCGTCACCACTGCATCGAGCAGAGCAACGAGGACCCGCATGGCCGACTGCTGGACGGGGTCCGCGGCTTCCAGCAGCACACCGCGCCGCTGGTCCGCCACGAACTTGCCAGGCTCGCGCGTGAGGGCCAGGCACCCTCGCAACTCTTCCTGACCTGCGCCGACTCCCGCCTGGTCACCAGCATGATCACCAGCAGCGGCCCCGGCGACCTGTTCACCGTACGGAACGTCGGGAACCTGGTCCCGGCACCGTACGAGCCGGGGGCCGCCGACGACTCGGTGGCGGCGGCGGTGCAGTACGCCGTCGAGGTGCTGGAGGTCCGCAGCATCACCATCTGCGGGCACTCCGGGTGCGGCGCCATGAAGGCCCTGCTGGACGGGGTCCACGAACAGCCAGGGCCGCCGACGCCGCTGACCCGCTGGCTGCGCAACGGACGCGGGTCGCTGGCCCGGCTGAGGCGGGCACCGGCCGAGTTCGCCGGGCGACCGGTGGTCGACCTCGCGGAGCAGCTCTGCATCACCAACGTGGTCCAGCAGTTGGACCAGCTGCTGGCCAACCCGGCGGTGGAGCGCCGGGTCAACGAGGGCACCCTGCGGCTGGTCGGCATGTACTTCGACTTCGCCACCGCCCAGGCGTACGTCTTGGACCGGGAGAAGGGCCGGTTCGTGTCCGTGTCGGAGGAAAAGCTCGACGAACGGCCAGTGGCAGCCTGACGTCGCGCGCCTCCTCCGGCGCCTGGCCCGGTCGGGCAGGACCGGGCCAGGCCCTCTAGGGGGATCCTCGAGTTCGAGGCTCGAGGCCGTAGTTGTGATCTTGGACAGAGTGGGTCAGGGCCGTAGCAGATTGGCCAGGTCGGCCGGGGTGACGTAGCCCGGCCAACGGCCGTCCCGGAACAACTGGACGCCGGCGGCCCGGTAGCACTGGTCGACCAGTTGGGAGCAGATCATGTGCCGGCTGTCCGCGACATAGGCCTTGATCAGCAGGCCTATCGGAAGATGGAAGTGGTGTGCGGCGAGCGCGAAGTAGTCGGCCGCACTGTAGGGGACCCCGACGTAGCCGCGGGCCGCAGCGACCACGGTCTGCCGCTGTTCCTCGGTCAGCGCGAACCTGTCGGTCGACCAGCGGATCGGCCGGCCGTCGTACTCGATCAGCGGCCCGACCCGGGCGCCGCCGGGTTCGGCCTCCATCAGCTCGCCGTCGCCGAGGTAGACGAAGGCGTGCTCGAAGTCGGCGAATCCATCGCCGTTGAGCCACTGTCCGATCCTGATCAGGCGGCCGACCTGGCCGTCCATCCGGACAACGGCGAAGTCCCCTGGAAGGGGCGGAAGTAGGGGCTCCCCGGGGCGGGCCGAGGCAGCGGGGGTCGCGGGAGTTCCGGGCATGTGCATCCCCCCAAGAACGGGAGCGCTGCGTTGAGGAGCGGGCCCGCGAGTGACGACGACGAGCCCGTACCGTCAGTGGATTACCCGCCGGACCGGCCGTCAACACCCTTCGTGGCAGCCCGCGCACATTCGGTGATCGGTGGCCGGCGGTCGACGGAAAGCAATCGGCGGCCGGCGGTTGGCGGTCAGCACTCGGCGCTCGGCGCTCGGCGCTCGGCAACCAGGGAGCCGGGTGGAACGCCCGCGAGGGCGGAGCCGCCAGCGCACATCCGGGCCGGCCCACCTAAAGGTCTAAACCAATTGAAAGCAGCCTCTTGTCAACATGGCGGTTCGCCTGGTGAGCTGTGCGCTGGGACACACGGGACAATCCCGCCCCACGGGATCTCCCGGCATATGAAAACTCGATGAGGAGTGCGCGTTGAGCAACGAGAGCCTGGCCAACCTGCTCAAGGAGGAACGCCGTTTCGCTCCGCCCGCGGAACTCGCCGCTGCCGCCAACGTCACCGCGGCCGCGTACGCGCAGGCCTCCGAGGACCGGCTCGGTTTCTGGGCCGAACAGGCCCGCCGCCTCGACTGGGCCACCGAGCCCACCCAGACCCTGGACTGGACCAACCCCCCGTTCGCCAAGTGGTTCGCCGACGGCAAACTCAACGTGGCCTACAACTGCGTCGACCGGCACGTCGAAGCCGGCCACGGCGACCGCGTCGCGATCCACTTCGAAGGCGAACCCGGCGACGGCCGCTCCATCACCTACGCCCAGCTCAAGGACGAGGTCTCCAAGGCCGCCAACGCCCTGCTGGAACTCGGCGTCACCACGGGCGACCGGGTCGCCGTCTACCTACCGATGATCCCCGAGGCCGTCGTCGCGATGCTCGCCTGCGCCCGCATCGGCGCCACCCACTCCGTCGTCTTCGGCGGCTT
>NZ_JBVIMH010000020.1:0-99202 GCF_055579945.1 Kitasatospora sp. NPDC032150
CCGCCGTAGATCTCGCTGCAGGGGTAGACGAAGCCACGGCGCTTGCTCAGGCTGACAATCGTGTCGATCTTGTCGGCGGCCACAGTGCTCTCTTCAGTACGACGTCAGTTCGACGGCACGGTCAAGGCGCGGCTGGTTGCGCGCACCCGAATACCTCAGGTTACCGGGCTCGTGGGTAGACGGTTCAAATCAGTATTGCGGGTCGGCCCATCGACGCCCGCACGAGCAGCTTGACGCGAGCACGCCCCTTCTGTTGACACATGCGCCCTCCTCTCAACGCACGCACCCCCTGTCGACACATTTCACTCCCGTCGACGCACGCGCCCTCCCATCGACGCACGCGCCCTCCCGTCGACGCATGCACCCTCCCATCGACGCACGCGCCCTCCCGTCGACGCATGCACCCTCCCGTCGACGCATGCACCCTCCCGCCCACACGCCCCCGAGTGGCATAGCTCTCACATGGCCATGATTCATACGCCAATCGTGTGAGTTGACAATCATTTCCAGTAAAGATGACAATGGTTGTCATGATGTTGCGACGTCTCCCGACCACCTCGATAGCCCTGACCGCCACCGCCGTCGTCGGCGCCCTCGCCCTGACCGCCTGCGGCGGTTCGAGCAGTGCAGCGGGCAAGGGTGGCGACGGCAAGCTGAACGTGGTTGCGTCGTTCTACCCCATGGAGTTCCTCGCCGAGCAGATCGGCGGCAGCCATGTGAAGGTCACCGACCTCACCGCTGCCGGAGTCGAACCGCACGATCTCGAACTCAAGGCCAAGCAGGTCGCCTCCATTCAGAGCGCGGACCTGGTGGTCTACCTCAAGGGTCTCCAGCCCTCCGTCGACAAGGCGGTCGAGCAGGGTTCCGCCAAGCACGTGGTGGATGCCACCGCCGCCTCCCCGCTGGTCGACCACCACCTGGACGAGGGCACCCAGAGCCAGGACGGGCACGACCACACCGACGCGGCGGGCGACCCGCACATCTGGCTCGACCCGACCCGGTACACCGCAGTCGCCAAGAGCGTCGGCGCCGAGCTGGCCAAGGCCGACCCGGACCACGCCGCCGACTACCAGAAGAACACCGACGCGCTGGTCACCAAACTGTCCGCGCTCGACCAGGAGTTCCAGGCCGGACTGAAGGGCACCAAGACCAAGACCTTCGTCACCAGCCACGCCGCCTTCGGCTACCTCGCCGACCACTACGGCCTGAACCAGATCGCCATCAACGGTGTGGACCCGGAGGCCGAGCCGACCCCGGCCCGCCTCGCCACGATCCAGAAGGCCGCCAAGGACAACGGCGTCACCACGATCTTCTTCGAGGCGCTGGTCAGCCCGGACCTGGCCAAGACCGTCGCCAAGGACCTCAACCTGAAGACCGCCGTACTCGACCCGATCGAGGGCGTGAAGGACCCGTCCGGCAACGACTACTTCTCGATCATGCACCAGAACCTGGCGAACCTTCAGGCCGCCCTCGGCGCCAAGAGCTGAGCAAACCCCGGGCCCGGCGATCGAGACCCGGCAGTCCAGGCGCGGCGATCCAGGCCCCGGCAACCCGGCCTCGGCGCCCCCAGCCGGGCCAAGCGGCACGAGCCGAGCAATACCAAGAGGCCCAAGAGGACCAAGAGGACCACGAGGACACCCCCATGAGCTCTGTCATACCCGACACGACGCCGACGGACTCCGCCCCGGCGCGGCACCCGCTTCCCGCGGCCGTCTCGCTCCGCGACGCTGTCGCCTCGCTCGAAGGCCGTCCCGTCCTGCGCGGCATCGACCTCGTGGTGCGGCCCGGCGAGGTGGTCGCACTGCTCGGCGCGAACGGCTCCGGCAAGTCGACCACCGTCAAAACCGTGATCGGCTCGATCCCGCTGGAGCGCGGCGGACTCGAGCTCTTCGGAACGCCGTACGCCAGGTTCAAGGAGTGGCGCCGGATCGGGTACGTGCCCCAGCGCACCACCGCAGCGGGTGGCGTGCCCGCGACCGTCCGCGAGGTGGTCTCCACCGGTCGGCTGCCGCAGCACCGGCTGCTGCCGTTCCGCCGCAAGGACCGGGAGGCCGTGGACCGGGCCCTGGACGCCGTCGGCATGCTGGACCGTGCCGAGGACGGGGTGGCCAACCTCTCCGGCGGCCAGCACCAGCGGGTGCTGATCGCCCGCGCGCTGGTCGGCACCCCGGACCTGCTGATCATGGACGAGCCGATGGCCGGGGTGGACATGGCCAGCCAGCAGATCCTCGCCGACACCCTGCGCCGGGAGGTCGAGCGCGGCGCCGCCGTCCTGCTCGTACTGCACGAACTCGGCCCGCTGGAGCCGTTGATCGACCGGGCCGTGGTGCTCCGCGACGGCTGCGTCTCGCACGACGGCCCGCCCCCGAAGGAGGTCGGACAGCACGCCCTGCCCGGCCACGATCACGTCCACCCGCACGCGGACGACGACCACCCGAACAACACCCCGAGGCTGCTCGCATGATCGACATGCTCAACTACGACTTCATGCAGCGCGCACTGATCGCCGCCATCCTGGTGGGCGTCACCGCGCCCGCCGTCGGTGTCTACCTGGTGCAGCGGCGGCAGGCCCTGATGGGCGACGGCATCGGCCATGTCGCGCTGACCGGTGTCGGCCTGGGCTTCCTGTTCCAGACCAGCCCGATCTGGATGGCCGTCCTGGTCTGCGTCCTCGGCGCGATCGTCATGGAACTCGTCCGCGCGCGCGGCAAGCAGCGCGGCGACATCGCCCTGGCGATGCTCTTCTACGGCGGTATGGCCTGTGGGAAGCTGCTGGTCAGCGTGAGCGCCCAGGCCGGCAGTGGCAGCCTGGAGAGCTACCTCTGGGGCTCCATCCTCACCGTCTCCCCCTCCGACCTGAGCACCATCGCGGCACTCGCCGCCGTGGTGATCGCCATCACCATCGGACTGCGCCGCCAGCTCTTCGCGGTCTGCCAGGACGAGGAGTTCGCCCGGGTCACCGGAATTCCGGTGCGCGTCCTCAACCTGCTGCTGGCCGTGACCGCCGCCGTCACCGTGACCGTGGCCATGCGGGTGGTGGGACTGCTGCTGGTCAGCGCGCTCATGGTGGTCCCGGTGGCGGCGGCCCAACAGCTCACCCGCTCCTTCGCCGCCACCCAGGCGGCGGCCATCGCGCTCGGCATCACCGTCGCGGTGGCCGGCGTGACCGGCTCCTACCAGGCCGACGTGCCCTCGGGCCCGGCCATCGTGCTGCTCGCCATCGCGATCTTCGCGGTGTTCAGCGCGATCGCCGCACCGCTGGCCCGCCGCCGCCACCGCGCCGCCGCCGACCACGGACCCGAGGTCTGCAAGACCGCGATCCCCGGCCAGGCGACCTCGGCCCGGCAGAACACCGGCGACAACCTCCACACCACAACTGCGAACGGAGCGCGGGAGAGCGACCCGATCGCCAGTACGGGGCTGGCACAATGAGGTGCGAGACGAACCCACCCCCAGGAGGACCCACGGTGACCACCGCAGGCCCGTCGCCGCGCGCCCGATCCACTCGGCAGCGAGCCGCCGTCTCGGCGGTCCTGGACGAGATCGAGGACTTCCGCAGCGCGCAGGAGCTGCACGACATGCTCAAGCACCGGGGCGACTCGGTCGGGCTGACCACGGTGTACCGCACCCTGCAGTCACTGGCCGACGCCGGCGAGGTGGACGTGCTGCGCACCGCGGACGGTGAGGCGGTCTACCGCCGGTGCAGCAGCGGGCACCACCACCACCTGGTCTGCCGTGCCTGCGGCGCCACCGTGGAGGTCGAGGGCCCCGCGGTCGAACGCTGGGCCAACACCGTGGCCGCCGAACACGGGTACACCGACATCGCCCACACGCTGGAGATCTTCGGACTCTGCGGGGAGTGCGCGGCCAAGAAGGCCTGAGCGGACAGAACGAGGGGCCCGGGAGCAGCAGTTGCTCCCGGGCCCCTTCATGCATGTCCCGACGCCGCGTCACCGTGGTGCCAACACGGTGTCACACGTTCACGTATCCCCGACGCCGCGTCGCACCCTTACCGACGCCACGTCGCACGTCCCGACACCGCACCACGGCTGCCCCGGCACCGCGTCGAAGCCGCCTCAGCGCTGCACCGGCACCTCGGCTTCAGCGGCCACCTCATTGGGGACCGCACCGCCGAAGCGGCGGTCACGCATCGCGAACTGCTCGCAGGCGCGCCACAGATCGCGCCGGTCGAAGTCCGGCCAGAGCACGTCCTGGAACACGAACTCGGCGTAAGCGCTCTGCCAGAGCAGGAAGTTGGAGGTGCGCTGCTCACCGCTGGGCCGCAGCAGCAGGTCCACGTCCGGCATGTCGGGGTGGTACAGGTACTTCGCGATGGTCTTCTCGGTGATCTTCCCCGGGTCCAGCTTGCCGGCCGCGACATCCCGACCGATGGCCGCCGCAGCATCCGCGATCTCGGCCCGGCCACCGTAGTTGACGCACATGTAGAGGGTCACGGCGTCGTTGTGCTTGGTCTGCTCCTGGGCGACCTGGAGCTCCTGGACCACGCTCTTCCAGAGCCGGGGCATCCGGCCGGCCCAGCGGATCCGCACGCCCATGGAGTCGAGCTCGTCGCGGCGGCGGCGGATGACGTCCCGGTTGAAGTTCATCAGGAACTTCACCTCGTCCGGGGACCGCTTCCAGTTCTCGGTGGAGAAGGCGTACAGGGACACGTTCTTCACACCGAGCTCGATCGCGCCCTTGAGCACGTCGAGGACGACCGCCTCGCCGACCTTGTGGCCCTCGGTGCGCGGCAGCCCGCGTTCCTTGGCCCAGCGGCCGTTGCCGTCCATCACGATCGCGACGTGATCGGGGACGAGCTCACCGGGGATCTTCGGAGGCTTCGCACCGCTCGGGTGCGGGGCCGGGGTCACGTACTCGCGCTGCTTACCGCCGAAGAGCCGTCGCGCTGCCATGCTGCTCACTTCTCCACGTATCTCATCGAGCGGATACCCCGCTCCAGGTGCCACTGCAGATAGGCGGCCACCAGCCCGCTGCCCTCCCGCCAGTACCGAGGCTCGCAGTTGTCCGCCGTCTGCCAGTCCCCTGACAGCAGCGCGCCGAGCAGTACCAGTGTCTCAGGGGAGGGTACGGCACTTCCAGGCACTCGGCAGTCCGCGCAGAGCACTCCGCCCGCCTGGAGCGAGAAGAACCGGTTGGGTCCTGGCAGTCCGCACTTGGCGCAGTCCGTGAAACTCGCGCCGTATCCGTTGACCGCGAGCGACCTCAGAAGGAAGGCGTCCAGCACCAGGTGGGACTCGTGCAGCCCGGCGGCCAGCGTGCGCAGCCCGCCGACCAGCAACAGGTACTGCTGGACCGCCGGTTCGCCCTCGTTCTCGGCGAACCGCTCCGCCGTCTCCAGCATGGCCGTGCCCGCCGTGTAGCGGCCGTAGTCGGTGACGATCGAGCCGCCATAGGGGGCGATGGTCTCCACCTGGGTGCAGAGCGGCAGCCCGCGGCCGACCAGGTCGGCGCCCCGGCTGAAGAACTGCACGTCCACATGGGAGAACGGTTCGAGCCGGGCACCGAACTTGGACTTGGTCTTGCGGACGCCCCGGGCCACCGCGCGCACCTTGCCGTGCTGGCGAGTGAGCAGGGTGATGATCCGGTCGGCCTCGCCCAGCTTCTGGGTGCGCAGGACCACGCCGTCGTCCCGGAAGAGGCTCATCGGCGCCCCCGGGCGTGGAAGTCGAACAGTGTGGCCATCCGACCATTCTCGCGCACTCCGCTGCCTCGACGAACGGGCAGCCGTGCGCCCGTACCCCGGTCGGCGTGTGGGAATACCGGCGGGTGCGGGGCACGGCGGGCCCAGAGGGGGTGTTCGGGCCCGGTCGAAGAGGAGTCGAAGAGGACCGGAGTCCCGACTAGTGCGGTGCGCCCGCCGCGGCCTGCAGCAGTTCGCCGACCCGTCCCTCGCCGAGCTTGAGGCAACGGCCGACGGCGGCCAGCGCGGCGCGCTCCTGCGGCAGGTACCGCCCGTCCGCCAGCGCGATCGAGGCGCCCTGCAGGACCAGGCGCTCGCGGCCCTGCTGGGCCAGGTGCGGGGCCAACGGCTCCAGCGCGGCGTGCAGTTCGATGGTGAGGCCGCTGCCGTGGCCCTCCAGGTCGAGCGGTCCCTCCCCGCTGGAGCCGGTGAGTGCGGCCAGCGCGGCCAGGATCTGGGCCTCGCCGCAGTCCTCGAAGCCAGCCTCGCGGATGGTGGCGCAGGCGGCCTCCCGGACGGCCCGACCGCCAGTACCGCCGGCGGCGAGGACCGCCAGGCTCACCGTGTACTGGGCGTCGCGGAGCATCGAGGCGAGCCGGACGCAGGTGACCTGCTCCAAGGTCTCGACGCCGTACCGGCCGTGGCAGCTGGTGCACTGGACGCTGCCCACGACGGGTCCTACCGGCAGCACCGGAGTGCCGAACAGTCGCAGCCACCGACGGCCGTACTGGCGGCGGTAGTTGCGGTCCCCACCACAGCCGGGGCAGAAGAAATCACCGAGAACGTCCGTCCGCCAGCGAGGGCGAACACCCCACAACCCTGTCACGGCGCCACTCCCCAGACATGGCAGGCGGCCTGCGCATCGATGGGCAGGTCACGCGACCGGACGCCGGGAGCCGTCCCACCGACCTCGGTTCCGGTGGGTAGATGCTGCCATGGTTACCGGGATGTGTCAGCACCCCGAACGGGTAAAGGTGTGGCGCGGAACACATTGCAAGCGGGAGTCGCCCTTTCCGGTGACCTCACCCGGAATCCGGCGACCCCCGCGCGAAGTCGGCCCCGTGTGCCGACCGCCGACAAACGGCCCTGCGGACCGGCCGAGCGGCCACCGGCGCACGGTCGTACGGACCCGGCCGGCCGCCGGCAGCCGGTCGTTGCGGACTAGCCGCGCTGGGCCCGGTTGACGGCGCTGATCATTGCCTTCAGCGAGGCCAGCACGGTGTTGCCGTCGATGCCGACGCCCCACAGCACCTGGCCGTCCACCGCGCACTCGACGTACGCGGCGGCCTGGGCGTCGCCACCCTCGCTCAGCGCGTGCTCGGCGTAGTCCAGCACCCGTACGTCCACGCCGATTTCGGTCAGCGCGTTGACGAAGGCCGAGACCGGGCCGTTGCCGGTGCCGGACAGGGTGACGGGCCGCCCGTCCACCACGGCCTCGGCGGACAGCACGTCCCGGCCGCCCTCGGTGGTCAGGCTGCGCGAGCCGCTCAGCGCGATCCGGCCCCACGGGTTGGACGGGGTGGGCAGGTACTCGTCCTGGAAGACCGCCCAGATGTCGGCCGGGGTGACCTCCCCGCCCTCGGCGTCGGTCTTGGCCTGGATGATCTTCGAGAACTCGATCTGCATCCGGCGCGGCAGGTCCAGCTTGTGGTCGTTCTTCAGGACGTACGCGATACCGCCCTTGCCGGACTGGCTGTTGACCCGGATGACCGCCTCGTAGGAGCGGCCGACGTCCTTCGGGTCGATCGGCAGGTACGGGACGCCCCAGGTGTACTCGCCCACCGGGACACCGGCCGCCTCGGCATCGGCCTCCAGGGCGTCGAAGCCCTTCTTGATGGCGTCCTGGTGCGAGCCGGAGAACGAGGTGTAGACCAGGTCACCGGCGTACGGGTGGCGCTCCGGCACGACCATCTGGTTGCAGTACTCGTAGGTGCGGCGGATCTCGTCGATGTCCGAGAAGTCGATCATCGGATCGACGCCCTGCGAGAACAGGTTCATCCCGACGTTGACCAGGTCCAGGTTGCCGGTCCGCTCGCCCTGGCCGAACAGGCAGCCCTCGACCCGGTCGGCACCGGCCATGATGGCCAGCTCGGCCGAGGCGACGCCGGTGCCGCGGTCGTTGTGCGGATGCGAGGACAGGCAGACGAACTCGCGGCGGGAGAGGTTGCGCGACATCCACTCGATCTTGTCTGCGTAGACGTTCGGAGTGGAACGCTCCACCGTGGTCGGCAGGTTGAGGATGATCTCACGACCCTCGCCCGGCTGCCAGACGTCCATCACCGCCTCGCAGACCTCCAGTGCGAAGTCCAGCTCGGTGTCGATGAAGATCTCCGGCGAGTACTCGTAGCCGAAGACGGTGTTCTCGCCCAGCAGCTTCTCGGCGTACTCCATCACCAGCCGGGTGCCGTCCACCGCGATGCCCTTGATGTCCTCCCGACTGCCCTTGAAGACCACCCGGCGGAACAGCGGCGAAGTCGCGTTGTACAGGTGGACGGTGGCGCGCGGGGCCCCGATCAGGGACTCCACGGTGCGCTCGATCAGGTCCTCGCGGGCCTGGGTCAGCACCGAGATCGTGACGTCCTCGGGGATCGCCCGCTCCTCGATCAGCGAGCGGACGAAGTCGTGGTCGGTGGCCCCGGAGGACGGGAAGCCGACCTCGATCTCCTTGTAGCCCAGCTTCACCAGCAGGTCGAACATCTTGCGCTTGCGGGCCGGCGACATGGGGTCGATCAGCGCCTGGTTGCCGTCCCGCAGGTCGGTGGAGAGCCAGCGCGGAGCCTTGGCGATGACCTGGTTCGGCCAGGTGCGGTCCGGCAGGTCCACGGTGCCGAACGGCAGGTAGCGGTGGAACGGCATGCCGGAGGGCTTCTGCTGCACGGTGGCGGCGGTGATCGGGGTGGGACGGTCGTTGAACGCGCGAGCGATGGCGGACTGCTCAGTCATGGAGGAGAGTCTCAGCTTCCCTGATCGATTGCGGGCTGGCCGGGGCAGGTGAACACCCGGCTGGGCCGACTGGTGCGCCGCATCGACGTTGATCGCGCGCAACACAACTCCCCGCGGCGAGGGGGCCGGCCTTCGGGGACTACAGGCCCTCGCCGCGGCAGCTAAGGAGAAGCAGCCCGTGACGCATGATGTGTCCGAGAGTAACCCAGGTCACCGGCGCGGGGCAGTGAACTCCACCACCATTCCACCCCTTGAGACGGACTACCGGCCGCCAACCCCCGTGACAACCGGTCATCAATGCCTCACTCTTGGCGACATGACCTCAGTGCCCCACTACTGCACGATCATCCCGCCGTACGTCCTCGACCGACTCGCCGAGCAGGGCCACGAGCCCGCGCAGCGCTCGCTGGCACTCGACCTGACCCACCGCACCGCCAGACTCCAGGCCATCGCTCCCCCGCCCCCGGCCCACCGCCTCACCCGCACCATCGGCGACGCCGGCCACGCCGAGCGGACCCCCGGGCGGACCATCCGCCGTGAGGGCCAGGCCGCGGTCGCTGACGGCTCGGCCAACCGCGCATACGACGGCCTCGGCGCCACCTTCGCGCTCTACGAGACCGTGTACACCAGGAACTCCATCGACGGCGACTGGCTGCCACTGAACGCCACGGTCCACTACGGACAGAACTACGACAACGCCTTCTGGGACGGCTCCCAGATGGTCTTCGGCGACGGTGACAACGTCGTCTTCACCGACTTCACCGCCGCCGTGGACGTGATCGGCCACGAACTCACCCACGGCGTCACGCAGTACACCGCCGGTCTCGACTACCACGACCAACCCGGGGCGCTCAACGAGTCCGTCTCGGACGTGTTCGGCTCGCTGGTCAAGCAGTACGCCCTGCGCCAGAGCGCCGCCGAGGCCGACTGGCTGATCGGCGCCGGACTGCTCGCCCCGGGCGTCCAGGGCGTCGCGCTGCGCTCGATGAAGGCGCCCGGCACCGCCTACGACGACCCCATGCTCGGCAAGGACCCGCAGCCCGCCCACCTGAACGACTACGTCGACACCGCCGACGACCAGGGTGGGGTGCACATCAACTCCGGGATACCCAACCACGCCTTCTACCTGCTGGCCACCGCGCTCGGCGGCAACGCCTGGGAGCGGGCCGGACGGATCTGGTACGACACCCTCACGGGTGGGCGGCTCACCCACGACGCCGACTTCGCAGCCTTCGCCAGGGCCACCGTGGCCGCCGCCAAGTCCCGGTACCAGGACCAGTCGGTGGCGGACGCGGTGACCGCCGCCTGGTCCCAGGTCGGGATCAGCACCACCTGAACCGACCGCTCCGCGGACTGGTTCGCCGACCAGCCGATGCCGACCTGGGCGAAAAGTCAGCACGCCCCACCGGTGCGTAGCAGACTTACCACCATGCGTATCCAGGTGACCAGGACCGGCGGCCTGGCAGGCCGAACCCAGCGCGCGGAGTTGGACACCGCCGACCGACCCGACGCGCCGCACGTGCACGCCCTCGCCCGCGAAGCGGTGGCGGGCGGCCTGCGCACCCCTTCGTGCGGCGTGCCGGACGGCTTCCGCTACGAGATCACCGTCGACGGCCGGACGGTCTACTGCGCCGACCCCAAACTGACCGACGCCCAGCACGAACTGGTCTCCCTGGTCCTCCGCGAGGGCGTCCCGCAACCAGGCCTCGCCAAGTGAGCCCGACGGCGCGGCGATCATCCCGATCAACCGCGTGCGTGAACAACCGCGCACCGCGCGGGAGATCGGCGCGCCCGAGCGACCACGCGCCCCCGAAAGCGCGGAGCCAAGGAAAGCAACGCATCGACGACCGCATATGACACGCGGCTCAAATCACCCACATCACACGACCGCTGACACTGTGACGACTCAGTCGGCCCTCTCGCCGGAAGCCCGCCGGGAGGCGTCCTCCTGGGCCAGCCTCCTCATGGCGGCCATCAGGGCGTCGCCGAGCACCAATCCGATCACGGCTCCCTCGACCTGGCCGTCCGGCTCGGACCGGCCCGCGATCACGGCGATCTCGGCAGCGGCGAGGCGTTCCGCCGCGACCGCGTACTCGTCGAGGATGCCGAGCAGGTCCTCCTGGCCGAGCCCCTGGTAGGCCGCCGCGACCTGGATCAGCGCCTGCCATGCCGCGCTGCCCGGCTTCACCCGCCAGCCCCGGCGCTCGGCCAGCACTGCCACCAGCCGGTCGGCCTCCCGCCACGCCCCGTCCTCGCCCCCACCCGCCGACGGCTCGGCCGTGACGGCGGACTGGGCGGCTCCGAGCATCCCGTGCAGGGTGCCGCCGGGAGCGTCGATCGTGTTCAGCACCTCACGGGTGGCCGCGATGGAGAGCTTCCCGACCTCGAGCATGGCCCGCACCAGCTTCAGCCGCCGCACATGCCCGTCGCCGTACTGGGCCTGGTTGGGACTGGTCCGCTCACCGGACGGGAGCAGCCCCTCGCGCAGGTAGTACTTGATCGTGGGCACAGGTACGCCGGTACGACTGCTCAGCTCGCCGATCCGCATCGCCTCTCCCATCCCGGCCGCCCCACCCCGACCGGCCCTGACCACCCCACCACCGGGACCGCCCCACCCGCACCCAGCCGCACATCCGGGACAATATGGATAGCATACGTCTCCATACTGGCGGCACGGGCCGCGCTGAGGCACCCGCTGGCGAGCGCTGGGTGCATACAAGCCGTGAGGGCCACCCGAGGGGGTGCCTCGGGTGGCCCTGGGGTGGTCCGGGTGGCGGCTCAGAAGCCGAGCTTGCGCAGTTGCTTCGGGTCGCGCTGCCAGTCCTTGGCCACCTTGACGTGCAGGTCGAGGTAGACCGGGGTACCGAGGAGGGCCTCGATGTGCTTGCGGGCGGTGGTGCCGACGTGCTTCAGGCGGGAGCCCTTGGCGCCGATCACGATGGCCTTCTGACTCTGGCGCTCGATGTAGACGTTGGCGTGGATGTCCAGCAGCGGGCGGTCCGCCGGGCGGCCCTCTCGCGGGAGCATCTCCTCGACCACCACGGCGAGCGAGTGCGGCAGCTCGTCCCGGACGCCCTCCAGGGCGGCCTCACGGATCAGTTCGGCGACCATGATCTGCTCGGGCTCGTCGGTGAGGTCGCCGTCCGGGTAGAGCGGCTGGCCCTCGGGGAGCAGCCTCGTGATCAGCTCGCCGACCAGCTCGACCTGCTTGTCGCCGACCGCGGAGACCGGGATGATCTCGGCCCACTCGATGCCCAGCTCGACCCCGAGCTGCTGGACGGCGAGCAGCTGCTCGGCCAGGCGCTTGGAGTCGACCAGGTCGGTCTTGGTGACGATGGCGACCTTGGGGGTCTTCTTGATCTCGGCGAGCTCCTTGGCGATGAACTTGTCGCCGGGGCCGATCTTCTGGTCGGCGGGCAGGCAGAAGCCGATCACGTCGACCTCAGCCCAGGTGGAGCGCACCAGGTCGTTGAGCCGCTCACCGAGCAGCGTGCGGGGCTTGTGCAGGCCGGGGGTGTCGACCAGGACGAGCTGGGCGTCCGGGCGGTGCACGATGCCGCGCACCGTGTGCCGGGTGGTCTGCGGACGGTCGGAGGTGATCGCGACCTTCGTCCCGACCAGCGCGTTGGTCAGGGTCGACTTGCCCGCGTTCGGACGGCCGACGAAGCACGCGAACCCGGAGCGGTACGGGGATGAAGGGGCACTCATGGGCACCATTCTCCCTGATCGCCCGAGCATGCTCGGACACCGCGTCCGGACCGCGTCCGGACGCGGCCGCACGGGGCGGCCTCAGCGGGACTTGCGCCCCCCGGTGAGCGCGCCGATCACGGTCAGCACGAAGAGCGCGATCGAGCCGGCCAACCAGTACCGGTCTCCTTCCAACGGCCCATGCCCATCACAGTGAGCAGCAGCCCGGCGAAGAACGCCAGTGCCCCCATCGCACACCCCCTCGATCGCTGCCACCCTACCCGCGCCCGGTGCGAGGGGAAGTGCGGGCACCCCATACCTCCGGGGGTACCCGCACAGCGGTGGACGGCGGTCTCGGCGCGACCTCAGCGCGCCTCGGTGGCGGACTTCAGCACACCGTCCGGCCCCGCCAGCAGGACCGGCGTCCCGGCGCCGCCCAGGTCGCGCACCGCGGCCAGATCGGCCTCGGCCGGCTCGGCGGCCTCGGAGACCACGGCGGCGGCCTCCAGGTCCTTCGCCCCGCTGGCCACCGCCATCGCGACCGCCGTCTGCAGGGCGCTCAGCCGCAGCGACTCCAGCCCAACCGTCCCGGCCACGTACGTACGGCCGGTCTCGTCGCGCACGGCGGCCCCCTCCGCCACGCCGTTGCGGGCCCGCGCGGAACGGGCCAGCGTGATGATCTTCTTGTCCTCGGGGTCCAGCTCGATCAGCTCACTCATGCCGCTGAGCATAGGCGCCCCGCCCTCGCCGGCGGACCGCCTCGACGCCCGCCCGCCCGGCCGGAATCGCGCCTCGCCACGCAGGCTCGGGGCCCGGCGCCTCCGGGGCCTTCCGCATCTCACCGGAGGAGCCGATCACTCGAACCTGCCGGTCCGTCACATGCCGCCGCTATCCGGCCGGGCGCGTCATCCCACGGCGGCGTCGCGATCGTCGCGTACAGCATCACCGCCCACCTCGGGCCTGGCCGACGAGGAGCAGGGTCTGGCCACCGGCCTGGTCACCAGTACCCAGCAGGTCGGCATCACTGTCGGTGTCCCGGTACTCAGCGCGATCGCCGCGTCCCGCAGCGACGCCCTGCGGGCGGCCGGGGACGGCTTCGCCACCGCCACCCTGGGCGGCGTCCGGCTGGGCCTGGGCGTGGACGCGGCCGCGGTCGCCGCGATCGCCCTGCTGGTCTGGCTCGGCCTGCGCCGCCGGGCATGACCGCGCACGACGGTGGCCCGCGGGGGACTCCCTCGCGGGCCACCGTCGTTCTGCTCAGTGACCGATCGGTTTGGGCGGCCCGGCGTTCAACACCTTGATCAGGGCCGGCGGCCCGGTCGGCCGGGACTCCTCCCGCGCCTTCTCGAGCGCCCTGCGCTTCTTCCAGTACGGGTTGTCCTGCGGCAGATGGCTGCTCACCCTGCCGTACATGCCGAAGGTCAGCACCACGAACCCGAAGATGAAGGCGAACAGGACGTTGGCGAGCCGGAAGTTGAGGAGGTTGGCGTCCGGGCGGCCGAGCACGGTCAGCCCGTAGAAGCCCGACAGCACGAACAACACGCCGACGATCATGTTGAGGTTGGAAGCGACGATCCCGCCGACCGCGGCTCCGGCGACCAGCACCAGACCCACGATCACGGACAGGATGCTCAGCGCCCCGTCGGTCGACAGACCGGCGATCCGGGGACCGTGGGTGGCAAGGAAGCCCGGGTGGTCCAGCAACCCCAGGATGCCGAAGACCAGCAGGAACACTCCGCCGAGTCCCGCGCCGATCCGGTAGACCAGCGCCATCCGGTGGTCGACGGGCAGTTCGTCTTGCAGTTTCATGGTGACCTCCACCAGGCCGACTCCACGCTACTCCTGTCCGGTGCCCTGCCCCCGGGCCGGTTCCCCGCCCGGGCCGGGCGAGCGCTCCCAGTCGGCCGGGTGGAACGGGACCTCGTGCAGGTAGAGCGAGCCGCACTGCTGACAGCAGCGAAGTCCGGTCCCCCAGTCCTCCTCCGGCCTGGCCTCGGAGTCGGGGTCCATCTCACGACCGCACAGAGCCTCGGTGGCACCCGGCGTCCGTACCACGTGCCACATCCGGATACCGCCGGACCGGCCACCGGGGCCGTACTCCGCGCGCAGTTGGTGCGTCATGCCTCACATGGTCGGAGCCATCCCCCGTCCCGGCAACTCGTGCGTCCCGCACCGGCCGCGGGGTTGCGAGGGCGCGGGAAGCGTGCCTTCCGGGCCCCCGGCCGGCTCCCGGGCCCGGGCGGCGGGCGGTTCGGGGACGCGGGGCCGGTGCGTCCCAGGGGCGCGGGAACCGCGCGAGCAGCCCCCGCCGCGGAGCGGTCGCACAGCCTCCGCGCCCCCTTGATCAGGCGCCGGCGCGAGGGGTCACTCGGTGCCGGCGTCGCCGATCTCCTCCGGCCGCACCGGTGCGGCGACCACCGTCCCGATCCGGTTGCGGCGCCCCGCCGCGCTCTCGGCGGTGAGCCGGATCGCCGCCAGGTCACCGGACACCTCCTCGGGCACCGGCACCTGACAGGAGGACCCGGGAATCGGCACCCGCCCGAGGTGCTTGGCCAGCAGCCCGCCGACCGTCTCGACGTCCTCGTCCTCCAGCACGATCCCGAACAGCTCCCCGAGGTCCTCGACCAGCAGCCGCGCAGTGATCCGGTAGGTGCCGTCGCCGAGGTCCTCGACCGGCGCGATCTCCCGGTCGTACTCGTCGGTGATCTCGCCGACGATCTCCTCCAGGATGTCCTCGATGGTGACCAGGCCGGCCGTGCCGCCGTACTCGTCGATCACGATCGCCACGTGCGAGCGCATCTGCTGCATCTCCCGCAGCAGGTCGCCGGCCGGCTTGGAGTCGGGTACGAAGACCGCCGGGCGCAGCGCGCTGCCGACCGGCTCGGACTCCGCATCCCGGTTGATGTGGGTGCGCCGGACCAGGTCCTTGAGGTAGACGATGCCGACCACGTCGTCCTCGTTGTCGCCGACCACCGGGATCCGGGAGAACCCCGAGCGCAGGGCCAGGGTGAGCGCCTGACGGACCGTCTTGTGGCGCTCGATCATCACCAGGTCGGTGCGCGGCACCATGACCTCGCGGACGATGGTGTCGCCCAGTTCGAAGACCGAGTGCACCATCCGGCGCTCCTCGTCCTCGATCAGGTCGTCCTTCTCGGCCAGGTCGACCAGGGCGCGCAGCTCGGCCTCGGAGGCGAACGGTCCCTCCTTGTAGCCCTTCCCGGGGGTCAGCGCGTTGCCGAGCAGGATCAGCAGCCGGGGGATCGGGCCGAGGATCCTGGCCAGCGGCAGCAGCACGAAGGACGAGGCGGTGGCGGTGGTCAGCGGATGCTGGCGGCCGATGGTGCGCGGCGAGACGCCGACCGCCACGAAGGAGACCAGCACCATCACGCCGAACGCCAGCAGCACCGCCTGCCAGGTCTGCTGCAGGTTCCGTACGCACACCACGGTGACCAGGACCGTCGCCGCCATCTCGCTGGCCACCCGGGTCAGGGTGGCCAGGTTGAGGTAGCGGATCGGGTCCTTGGCCAGGGTCAGCAGCCGGCCCGCGCCGCGCCGCCCGGCCCGGACGGCCTCCTCGGCTCGGAACCGGGAGATCCGGGAGATCCCGGCCTCGGCGCAGGCGGCCAGCCAGCCGAGGACGACCAGTGCCAGCGCACCGACCAGGAAGCTCGTACTCTCACCACTCACAGGGGGCCGGCCCTCAGTGGGTGGTCGGCGCCGGGGAGATCCCCGAGAGGCCGCGGCCGGACCGCCAGTCGTCCAGGATCCGCTTCTGCAGCGCGAACATCTCGCGCTCCTCGTCCGGCTCCTCGTGGTCGTAGCCGAGCACGTGCAGCACCCCGTGGACGGTGAGCAGCTGGAGCTCCTCGTCCATGGAGTGCTTGGAGGGGGCCGCCAGGCCCTGCTTCTCGGCGACCTCGGGGCAGAGCACGATGTCGCCGAGCAGGCCCTGCGGCAGTTCCTCGCCCTCCTTGCCGGGGCGCAGCTCGTCCATCGGGAAGGACATCACATCGGTGGGGCCCGGCAGGTCCATCCACTGGATGTGCAGCTCCTCCATGGCGGCGCCGTCCACCAGGATCACGGACAGTTCGGCCTGCGGGTGGATCCGCATCTTGTCGAGGGCGAATCGGGCGACGTCGAGGATGGACTCCTCATCGACGTCCCAGCCGGACTCATTGGCGATGTCGATCGACATGGAGGGGTTGGTACTCAGCTTTCGGTGCGATGGGACTGTCGGGGTGCGCGGGCCGCACCGGTCTTGCCGGTACGCCGCTGGACGGGCTTGCGGGGCACGCGTCCGGCCTCGGTCTCCTGCTCGGCGTCCCAGCGCTCGTAGGCGTCCACGATCCGGCTGACCAGCTTGTGGCGGACCACGTCGGTGCTGGTGAGCACGGAGAAGTGGATGTCCGGGACATCCGCCAGGATCTCCTGGACGATTTTGAGGCCGCTGCGGGTGCCGCCCGGGAGGTCGATCTGGGTGGTGTCACCGGTGACCACGACCCGGGAGTTGAAGCCCAGCCGGGTGAGGAACATCTTCATCTGCTCGGGCGAGGTGTTCTGGGCCTCGTCCAGGATGATGAAGGCGTCGTTGAGGGTCCGGCCGCGCATGTAGGCGAGCGGTGCGACCTCGATGGTCCCCGCGGCCATCAGGCGCGGGATGGCGTCGGGGTCCATCATGTCGTGCAGGGCGTCGTAGAGCGGGCGCAGGTACGGGTCGATCTTCTCGAAGAGCGTGCCGGGCAGGAAGCCCAGCCGCTCGCCCGCCTCCACCGCCGGGCGGGTCAGGATGATCCGGTTGACCTCCTTGGCCTGCAGCGCCTGCACGGCCTTGGCCATGGCCAGGTAGGTCTTTCCGGTGCCGGCGGGGCCGAGGCCGAAGACGATGGTGTGCTTGTCGATCGCGTCGACGTAGCGCTGCTGGTTGAGGGTCTTGGGGCGGATGGTGCGGCCCCGGTTGGACAGGATGTTCGTCGTGAAGACCTCGGACGGGGCCGGGTGGCCCGGGTCCTCGGCGGCGCTCCTGAGCATGGCGATGGAGCGCTCCACGGCGTCCTCCGTCAGGGGTTGGCCGGTGCGCAGCACCAGCATCATCTCGTTGAACAACTGCTTGACCAGGGCGACCTCACGGCGGTCGCCGGTCGCGGTCACCTCGTTGCCGCGCACATGGATGTCGGCGGCGGGGAAGCCCTGCTCGATCACCCGCAGGAGGGAGTCGGCAGTACCGAGCAGGGTGACCATCGGGTGCCGCTCGGGAATCACGATCCGGGCACTCGCCGCGTCGACGCGCTGCTGTCCGTTGGTGGGGGTCTGCGAAGTCTCACTCATGGGTCGGCGCTGTGGCCTGCCTCATCCCATCCGTCGTCTCGTGGGGCCGCTGGGGCTCTCCGGGTCACCAGGGTACGCCGCGCAGATGTTCGCCGTGGCGGCGTGGCACCCGGGGCGGCGCATTCGATGCTGGGGCAGATCGCCCCGTGATGCGACTGCTTTTCGGATCATCGGCGCGGTGGCACCGGTACCCGGGCCAGATCCTCGGCGAGGACCAGTTCCCCGTCGAAGTGCGCGCGGGCCTCGGCGAGGTGGCCGTCCAGGTCCGGGTAGCGCTGGGAGAAGTGGGTCAGGACCAGGGTCCGGACCCCGGAGGCGGCCGCGACCTGGGCGGCCTGGACGGCGGTGAGGTGGCCGTGTTCCGAGGCGAGCCGGGTGTCGCCCTCCAGGAAGGTCGCCTCGATCACCAGCAGGTCGACGCCCTCGGCCAGTTCGTACACCCCGTCGCACAACCGAGTGTCCATCACGAAGGCGAAGCGCTGGCCCGGCCGCGGCTCACTGACCTCGTCCAGGCTGACGGTACGGCCGTCCACCTCGACCCGTCCCTCGCGCTGCAGCCGGCCGACGGCGGGACCGCGCAGCCCGAGGGCGGCCAGCCGCTCGGGCAGCATCCGGCTGCCGTCGGGCTCGACGAGCCGGTAGCCGTAGGACTCCACCGGGTGGGAGAGCCGCCTGGCCTCCAGTGCGAAGGGGGCGCCGGGGGCCTGGAGCACTCCCGGCGCGCTGATCGGACGGGGGCGCAGCTCGGCGGTCTCGTGGTACGCGGTGGAGTACCGCAGCCGCTCGAAGTAGACCTCGCCGCCGGCCGGGTAGTAGGCGTCCACGGGGTGCGGGACCTTGTCCAGGTTGATCCGCTGGATCACCCCGGCGAGGCCCAGGCAGTGGTCGCCGTGGAAGTGGGTCACCCCGATCCGGGTGATCTGGGTGGCCGAGACCCCGGCGTGCAGCATCTGCCGCTGGGTGCCCTCACCGGGGTCGAACAGCAGGCCCTCGCCGTCCCAGCGGAGCAGGTAGCCGTTGTGGTTGCGGTGCCGGGTGGGCACCTGGCTGGCGGTGCCGAGGACGACGAGTTCGCGCTGCGACACGGTCTCAGACCATGTTCTCGTTCATCGGCCGGCCGCCGAGGACGTGGACGTGCGCGTGGAAGATGGTCTGGCCCGCGCCCGCGCCGGTGTTGAAGATCAGCCGGTAACCGGACTCGACGATCTTCTCGTCCGCGGCGACCTCACCGGCCTCGGCGAGCAGCTCACCCGCGATCTCCGGCTCGGCGGCGGCCAGTTCGGCGGCGTTCGGGTAGTGCACCTTGGGGATGACCAGGATGTGGGTGGGAGCCTTCGGGCTGATGTCCCGGAACGCGAGGGTGCGGTCGGTCTCCCGGACCACCGTCGCCGGGATCTCGCCTGCCACGATCTTGCAGAACAGGCAGTCGGACTGCGGCTCGCCGGCCATCTCGCTCTCCTCAAACTGGACTTCACTGATCGCTCATCACTACCGCCCGCAGCCTAGCCCAGCCGAACCCGCCCCGGGGGCGAGAGGTGAGCACCTCCGCGGCGCGGGGAGCCGCGCGGCCGGCCCGCCGGCGACCGATCTCCCGTGCGCCGCCGGCGAGTTGCTGCTCTCCAACGATGCGGGAGGCCCTAGCCAGGGCGCCCGGCCACTCCGGCTCCCCGCGCCGGAGGGAGGAGAGCCGCGCCGGCGGCGGGCGGGAGGTACGGGCCCCAGACCGCCGCCGGCACTCCGCTACAGCTCCGGGATCTCCGGGGCTCGGGCGGCCGGCTTCTCGGCGAGGGCGGCGAGCGCGATCCGGACGCCCTCGGCGAGCTGCGGGTCCGAGCCTTCGGCCCAGGCGTGCGGCGGCATCGGCACCTCGACGTCCGGGTCCACCCCGTGGTTCTCCACGCCCCAGCCGTAACCCTCCAGCCACAGCGCGTACTTGGGCTGGGTCACCAGAGTGCCGTCCACCAGGCGGTACTTGCTGTCGATGCCGATCACGCCGCCCCAGGTGCGGGTACCGACCACCGGGCCGATCCCGAGCGCCTGGATCGCCGCGTTGACCACGTCGCCGTCCGAGCCGGACAGCTCGTTGGCCAGGGCCACCACCGGACCGCGCGGTGCCTCCCGGGGGTAGGAGATGCCCTCGTCGAGGTCACGGGTGCGGTCCCAGCCGACGATCCTCCGGTTGAGCTTCTCGATGATCAGCTGGGAGGTGTGGCCGCCCCGGTTCTCCCGGATGTCGACGATCACGCCCTCCTTGGCCAGTTCGGTCTTCAGGTCCCGGTGGAGCTGGGCCCAGCCGTTGCTCTGCATGTCGGGGATGTGCAGATAGCCGAGCCGGCCGCCGGAGAGCTCGCGGACCGCGGACCGGCGGTCGGCCACCCAGTCGTGGTAGCGCAGCGGCTCCTCGTCGGCCAACGGGACGACCACCGGGTACCGCTCGGTGCCGTCCTTCCCGGCGACGGTGAGCTCGACCGGCTGCCCGGCGGTACCGGCGAGCAGCGGGGCGGGGCCGGTGACCGGGTCGACCGGGCGGCCGTTGACGGCGAGCACCGCGTCCCCGGCCCGGACCGCGGCACCGGGCGCGGCCAGCGGGGAACGGGCCCGCGGGTCCGAGGACTCGCCCGGCAGGATCCGCTCGACCCGCCACAGCTCGCCGTCCTTGCCCAGGTCCGCGCCGAGCAGTCCCTGCCGGTGGGCGGCCTGGGCGCCCCGCTCGTACGGAAGCACGTACGCGTGCGACGTGCCCAGTTCGCCCACGGTCTCCCAGAGCAGGTCGACCAGGTCGTCGTACGAACCGCAGCGGTCCACCAGCGGCCGGTAGCGCGCCAACGTCCCGGTCCAGTCGTGGCCGCCCAGGTCCGCGCGCCAGAAGTTGTCGCGCATCAGCCGGCCGTTCTCGTCGAACATCTGGCGCCACTCGGCGGCCGGGTCGACGGTGACCCGGACCCGGTCGAGGTCCACGTCCAGGTCCTCGTCCTGACCGGCGCGGTGGCCGGCCGGGACGATCCGCAGACCACCCCGGTCGAACACGGCGGCCCGGGTGCCGTCGCCGCTCACCGCGAAGCCGTCCACCTCGGCGACCAGCTGCGAGGTCTGCAGCTTCGCGAAGTCGAAGCGCTCCAGCGCCGCGCGCGGCTGCTCGTCCTCCGGCGAGGCGGCGTTGTCGCCGAGGTTGCCGAGCAGCGGCTGCCTGGTCCACAGCACGCCGTCCTTGGCCGCCCGCAGACTGCCGAAGCTGCCGCCCTCGACCGGGAACGGGACGATCCGGTCGGCGATGCCCTCCGGATCGACCCGGGTGACCGGGACGGATTCGGTGCCCTCCTCGGTGCCGTCCTTCTTGGCCTCCTTGGATTCCTCCTCACCGGCGAGCGGCCGTCCGGCGCGCTGCGGGCCGAACGGCGACGGGGTGTCCGCGGCCAGCGTGATCAGGTATGGCCGAGTGCCGTGCGGGAAGGACAGGTCGAAGATGTGCGCGTCGTAGACCGGGTCGAAGTTGCGCACCGAGAGGAAGACCAGGTACTTGCCGTCCGGGGTGAAGACCGGCGAGTAGTCGATGAAGCGGGGCTGGGTGGCCTCGCTGACCGTGCGGTCCGTAAGGTCGGCCAGCATGATCTGCCGCAGCGAGCCGTCGTCCTGGACCGGCTGGGACCAGGTCAGCCAGCGCGAGTCCGGGGAGAAGGCCAGGTCGCACACCTCGCCCTGAGCGCTGCGGACCAGCTGGTGCACGCCGCCGTCGGCCAGGGCGACCAGCAGCAGTCGGCCGTCGTGCGAGGCGACGGCGGCCTGCCGGCCGTCCGGCGAGACGGCCAGATCGCGGACCCGGCCGAGCTGTCCCGGGGCCAGCCGGCGGCGCTCGGTGCCCAGCACGGCGGGAGCGAGCTCCAGCGCGTCGTCACCCTCGGCGTCCGTCACCCAGAGCGCGCCCTGCGTGCCGTCCGTCCCGGGTACCACCCGGGCCAGCCTGGCCCGCACCCCCGGCGTCTCGGTCAGTACCCGGGAAGGCCCCTGGCGGTGCGTCAGCCAGTGCACGCTGCCGCGCACCACCACTGCGCTGGCCCGGCCGGTGCGGTCCGGGGAGACGGTCTCCAACTGCCCGGCGGCCGGGGTCGGATGCGGGGTGCGGCCGGTGCGCGGACCGGCCAGTGCGATCTCCAGCCGACGCGGCTCGGCACCGTCCAGGTCGTCCAGGAGCCACGCGTCACCGGCGCTGTGCCAGACGATCCTGGTCCCGTCGGTGGCGGCGTTGCGGGCGTAGAACTCGCCGTCGCTGTGCCGGCGCAGGCCGCTGCCGTCCGGCAGGCTGGAGTACAGCTGCGCGACGCCCTCGTGGTCGGAGAGGAAGGCGATCCGGCCGCCCGCCCAGAGCGGGGAGTGGATGTTGCCGTCCAGGTCCTCGTGCACCCGGACGAACTCCCGGTCGCCGATCCACAACTTGCCCGTCCGGCCGCCCCGGTAGCGCTTCCACCAGGCGGGTTCGCGGTTGGTCGGGCTGGCGAGCAGCGTCCGCCCGCCGCCGGGTTCGAAGGCCAACCCGCCGATCGGCCCGTACGGCAGCCGGACGGGCTCGCCACCGTCCAGCGGGATCGCGAACGCCCAGGTGCGGCGCCCAGTCGCCTGGCCCGCGCTGGTGATCGCGACCGGTCGGCCGTCCTCGGTCCAGCCGCACAGCATCGTCTGGGCGCTGCCCCAGTAGGTCAGCCGGCGGGCGGGGCCGCCCGCGGCAGGTGCGACATGGATCTCGGGCGCACCGTCCCGGGTCGAGGTCCAGGCGATGTGCCGCCCGTCCGGCGAGAACCTGGGGTGGCTGACGGGTGCCTGATCGGCCGTCAGCCGCCAGGCCCGGCCACCGCTGATCGGCGCGAGCCAGATGTCGTCCTCGGCCACGAAGGTCACGAGGTCCCCGTGCAGGTGCGGATGGCGCAGATAGGCGCCGGCTGAGGTGCTCTGAACATCGGTCACGGGCGCCACCCTACGCACGCCCTTGACCTCGCGTGACGGGTTTCTCCCAAAGGCGGCCGGGGAGTTGTGCACGGGGGGCGGGTGGTGCACCGCAGCGGGCGCGGGGAAGCACACGGCACCGCAAGGCCGTTCAGCCGCGCCCCGGCTCGCGGGGCAGACGGCGGCCCGTCAGCGCGCGGTGAACGGCATGAAGCCGAACGCCCCACCGGGCCCTCCGAGTCCCGACCGGCGGCGGCCGCCTGCCGGTCCACGCGATGCCGCTGGCCGAGCCTCAGCCCCAGCGGCCGGTACGCCCGAGCAGAAGCGCCCCAGCCGCCACGCCCGCGGTGGACGTCCGCAGCACCGAGGGGCCCAGCCGGTACGGCTTCGCCCCCGCCTGTGCGAAGGCGGCCAGCTCGTCCGGCGACACCCCGCCCTCGGGCCCGACGACCAGCACGATGTCCCCGCTCGCCGGAAGTTCCGCGCCGGCCAGCGGCGCGGCGCCCTCCTCGTGCAACACCGCCGCGAAGGCCGCCTGGGCGAGCAGCGGCGCGAGTTGACGCGTCGTCACCAGCTCGCGCACCTCGGGGAACCGCAGCCGCCGCGACTGCTTCCCGGCCTCCCGCGCGGTGGCCCGCCACTTGGCGAGGGCCTTGGCCCCACGGTCGCCCTTCCACTGGGTGATGCAGCGGGCGGCGGCCCAAGGGACGACCACGTCCACGCCGACCTCGGTCATGGTCTCGACGGCGAGTTCACCCCGGTCGCCCTTGGGCAGCGCCTGCACGACCACGATCCTGGGCGCCGGCTCGGCCTCCCGCCGCACCGCCTCGACGGTGACGTCCAGCGCGTCCTTGCCGTGTACCGCGGCGACCGTGCCGTCCACTCCGAGCCCGAGCCCGTCCGCGAGGGTCACCGCCTCCCCGGCCTCCAGCCGCTTCACGGCGACGGCGTGCCGCCCCTCGGGCCCGTCCACCCGGATCACCGCTCCGGGCGCGGCCGCGGCCAGCCTGTCGGTCTCGACGACGAACACGGGCGCGGTCATGGCATTTCCCCAAACAATCTCTCGGTACCGACACGGCGGCGCCCGGCGACCCTCGGGGAGTCACCGGGCGCCCGGAAGCTCAGCGGCTCGGAAGCGGCTCGAAAGGCTTCACCGGACCAGGGCCCAGAGCCTCAGCGTCCGTTGAAGGCGTCCTTCAGCCGCGAGAACAGCCCCTGCTGGCCCGGCGCGAACTGCCCGGACGGACGCTCCTCGCCGCGCAGCGCCGCGAGCCGCCGCAGCAGGTCCTCCTGCTCGGCGTCGAGCTTGGTGGGCGTCTGCACCTCGACGTGCACTATCAGGTCGCCTCGGCCGCCGCCGCGCAGATGCGTCACGCCGCGGCCGTGCAGCGGGATCGACTGGCCGGACTGGGTGCCGGGGCGAATGTCCACGTCCTCCAGGCCGTCCAGGGTCTGCAGCGGCACCTGGGTGCCGAGCGCCGCGGCCGTCATCGGGATGGTGACGGTGCAGTGCAGGTCGTCGCCGCGCCGCTGGAAGACCGCGTGGCTGGTCTCGGCGATCTCGACGTAGAGGTCGCCCGCCGGGCCGCCGCCGGGGCCGACCTCGCCCTCGCCGGCCAGCTGGATCCGGGTGCCGTTGTCCACACCGGCCGGGATCTTGACGGTGAGGGTACGGCGGGCGCGCACCCGGCCGTCGCCGGCGCACTCGGGGCACGGGGTCGGCACGACGGTGCCGAAGCCCTGACACTGCGGGCAGGGACGGGAGGTCATGACCTGGCCCAGGAAGGACCGGGTGACCTGGGAGACCTCGCCCTTGCCGCGGCACATGTCACAGGTCTGCGCGGAGGTGCCGGGTGCGGCACCCTCGCCGGAACAGGTGGTGCAGGTCACGGCGGTGTCGACCTGGAGTTCCTTGGTGGTGCCGAAGGCGGCCTCCTCCAGGGTGATCTCCAGACGGATCATCGCGTCCTGGCCGCGCCGGGTCCGCGAGCGCGGGCCGCGCTGGCCGGAGGCGGCGCCGAAGAAGGCGTCCATGATGTCGGAGAAGCCGAAGCCCGCCGCACCGGCGCCGAAGCCGCCCGCGCCACCACCGCCGTTGGGCGACAGCGGGTCTCCGCCGAGGTCGTACACCTGCCGCTTCTGCGGGTCGGAGAGCACCTCGTAGGCGGCGTTGATCTCCTTGAACCGCTCCTGCGTCTTCGGGTCCGGGTTGACGTCCGGGTGCAGTTCGCGTGCCAGGCGCCGGAACGCCTTCTTGATCTCGTCCTGCCCCGCATCCCGTCGGACGCCGAGTACCGCGTAGTAGTCCGTGGCCACCAAATGCTCCGCTTGTTCCGCCTGTAGAAGTGCTTGCGACTGGTCGCCGCCGGTTCAACCAGCGGCCTGTGCTATGACTCGGCCAGGATCTGACCCACGTACCGGGCCACCGCTCGCACCGCCCCCATTGTGCCCGGATAGTCCATCCGGGTCGGACCGATCACCCCGAGTTTTGCCACACTCTGGTCGCCGGAACCGTAACCGACCGAGACGATCGAGGTGGAATTGAGCCCCTCGTACTCGTTCTCGTGACCGATCCGGACCGTCATTCCGGCGTCCGCCGTCTCACCCAACAGGCGGAGCAGTACCACCTGCTCCTCCAGTGCTTCCAGCACCGGCTGGATGGTGAGCGGGAAGTCATGTCCGAAGCGGGTCAGATTGGCCGTACCGGCCAGCATGATCCGCTCCTCCTTCTGCTCGGCCAGCGTCTCGAACAACGTGGCGAGCACCACACTGACCGTCGGCCGGTCCGACGACTCGAAGGCCGCCGGGAGTTCCTCCAGCGCGCCGGGCACCTCGGGCAGCGGGCGGCCGACCGCGCTGGCGTTGAGTCTGGACCGCAGATCGGCCAGCACGTTCTCGCCGACCGTGCCGGGGCAGTCCACCAGCCGCTGCTCGACCCGGCCGGTGTTGGTGATCAGCACCAGCATCACCTTCGCCGGGGCCAGCGCCACCAGCTCGATGTGCCGCACCGTGGACCGGCTGAGCGAGGGGTACTGGACCACCGCGACCTGCCTGGTCAACTGCGCCAGCAGGCGGACCGTGCGGGCCACCACGTCGTCCAGGTCGACCGCGCCGTCCAGGAAGTGGCGGATCGCCCGACGCTCCGGCGCGCTCATCGGCTTGACCTCGGCCAGCCTGTCGACGAACAGGCGGTAGCCCTTGTCGGTCGGGATCCGCCCGGCGCTGGTGTGCGGCTGGTGGATGTAACCGTCCTCCTCCAGCGCCGCCATGTCGTTGCGCACGGTGGCCGGTGAGACCCCGAGGTTGTGCCGCTCGACCAGGGCCTTGGAGCCGACCGGCTCCTCGGTGCCCACGTAGTCCTGGACGATCGCGCGCAGTACCGCCAGCTTGCGCTCGTCCAGCGGACGACGGGGCTCGAGCCGGCGCGCGTCCGGCTTGCGCTCGTCAGCACTGCGCTCGCTGTACACGGCACGCACCTCCGTCTTCGTCCGTTGAATCCCTTGGCCGACCGGCCCCTTGGCACTCTGGAAGGCAGAGTGCCAGAACCGTACTTGCCAGTGTACGGCCCGGCTCCGACGGCAGGAACGGGCCGCCCCGGTGATCCTCGTCGGATCCGGGGTACGAAGTCGGTGCCCCGGGGCGCCCGGGGTGGCAGCATCGAAGGCGAGCGATGTAACGAAGGAGCAGAGATGTCGGCTTCATCCCAGCACTCCCGCTTCGCACCCGATCGTGGCCTGACCGGGCGGATGGTCATCACCATGTTCCTCATCGGCCTGCTGTACGTGGGCTTCACGGGAGTGCTGATCGTCCTGCTGCGCGGGGCGTGGCCGCTGATCGTGCTGATCTCCGGCGGGCTCTTCGTGGCCCAGTTCTGGTTCAGCGACAAGATCACCGAGCGGGCGATGGGAGCCCGGCCGGTGAGCCCCGAGCAGTACCCGCAGCTGCACGGCACCATCGACCGGCTCTGTGCCATGGCGGACATGCCCAAACCCAGGGTGGCGGTCGCCGACAACGACATGCCCAACGCCTTCGCCACCGGCCGCAACCCGCAGAACGCGGTGGTCTGCGTGACCACCGGCCTGCTGCGCCGACTGGAACCGGAGGAACTGGAGGGCGTTCTCGCCCACGAGCTCTCGCACGTCGCGCACCGGGACGTCGCGGTGATGACGATCGCCGGTTTCCTCGGCGTACTGGCCGGGATGATGACCCGGATCGCGCTGTACGGCGGCTTCCTCGGCGGCGGCAACCGGAACAACAACGACAGCAACGCGGCCATCGCCATGCTGGTCATCCCGCTCGTCAGCATGCTGGTGTACGCGATCAGCTTCCTGCTCACCCGGCTGCTCTCGCGCTACCGCGAGCTGGCCGCCGACCGGGCCGCCGCCCAGCTCACCGGCAGGCCGAGCGCGCTGGCCTCGGCGCTCACCAAGGTGACCGGCCAGATCGCGGCCATCCCCAGCAAGGACCTGCGCCAGGCGCAGCCGTACAACGCCTTCTACTTCGCGCCCGCGCTGAGCGCCCGGGAGACCGCGAGCCAGCTGATGTCCACCCACCCGACGCTGGAGCAGCGGCTCGCCCAACTCGCCACGATCTCCGCCCAGCTCGGCCGCTGATCGCCACCTCGCACAAGGGGACCACCGTGGGATTCCTGGACGCCCTCTTCGGCCGCACCAAGCCGGTCAAGCCCGATCTCGACCAACTGTTCGCCGTGCCCTCGGCGGCCCTCACCCTGGAGGCCGCGACCTCCTTCCGGCCGACCGGCCTCGGCTCGGTCTGCTTCGCCGCCGTGGAGGGCGGTGTGTTCGGCGAGGTGCAGCGCCAGGTCCGGGCGCTGCTGGACGCCGACACCGAGCGCGGCGGCGCCCCGGTCGAGGCCAGCCGGGACTCCTACGGCTACTCCTGGCTGCTCGCCCGGCACTCCCCCGGGCAACTGCCCGAGCTGGTCAACGACCTGCACGCGGTCAACAGCGAGCTGGAGGCGAACGGCTTCGGCCCCCAGCTGCTCTGCTCGATCGTGGCCTTCCAGGACGACGCGGGCCGGCCGTTGGGCCTGGTCTACCTCTACAAACGCGGCACCTTCTACCCCTTCGCCCCGCTCCCCGGCGAGAAGCGCGACAACCCGCTGGAGATCCAGGTGAAGGCGCTGCTCACCGACGACCTGCGGATCGAGCCCGACCTCTCCCGCTGGTTCCCGGTCTGGGGCGCACCCGGCCTCTGAGCGGCTACCAGGTGAACGCGGCCTCCGCGTGGGCGAGGTAGTACTGGATGTCCTGGTAGCTGAGCCAGGCCTCCCACATCTTGCGGGAGGCCCCGTCGCCCCAGGGGTTGCCGAGGCAGATCCGGCCGCCGGGGACGTCCACGTCCTTGACGAAGTACGCGTGGCTGGTGGCGAGCCGGCCGCCCATCAGGGTCTCCCGGTCGCTCCCGTGACCCTTGGTGCCGACGGTGACCGCCTGGCCCCGCGACTTGCGGTCGGCCATCTCGTGGATCAGCCAGGGCGAGCTGATGTCGAGCTCCTGCACCGGCTGGGCGGTCAGGAACGCCAGTGCCCGCGCGGCGTAGCCGCCGTTGGCGATCTCCTCGTACCCCCGGTGCCACTGGGCGACGGCCTTCTCGTAGTAGCCGGGCCAGGTCTCGGCGTAGCGCGGGTCGTCGCTGTGCCCCTTGGCCCCGTACAGCGTGTTGCCGACCATCGGCAGGTCGGCGACCACCGTCACGTCGTACGGCCGGCCGTTCTCGTAGAGCGTGAAGGTGACCGAGCCGTTGGCCTCCTGGCGCAGATGGCGCGGGGCGTAGGTCGGATTGGCCTGCAGCACGGCCTGCATGGCGGTGAGCATCCAGCAGGTGCCGAACCGGCCCTGGTCCATGTCCTGCCAGCTCATCGGCTCGGTGGAGGCCGAGACGCGCTGCCAGCTCTCGGTGAAGTACGCCCCGTCGATCTGGGCGAAGGGCCCGGCGGGCAGCACCCAGCCCGGCGTCCCGCCCCGCCTCTCGTCCTCCGGCAGCACCTTGTACGTCGGCTGGGTGCAGGGCATGGAGTCCCCGATCAACATGGTCGCGTACGGACTGACCGCGCGCAGCAGCCAGTTGAAGACCTCCTGCTGTCGGTAGAAGTCGTACGCCTCCTCCCCGCCCGCGTCGGTGACGTGCATCAGCTCGTCCCAGCGCAGCAGCCCCTGCGGGCCGAACCGCCGGATGACCAGGTCGAGTTCACTGGGCGGGAGCGGCACCAGCAGGTTGCCGACCTGGTCCAGCAGCGAGCGGGCCGGGTAGCGGTCGGTGTCGGCGAAGAGCGCGTCCCAGGCCTGGCGGCCGACCGCCTCGACCCGGGCCGGGTCCGGCGGCGGGCCCGGCGGCTGCCAGGGGCGCTCCACCACGGGGTGGCCGTCGGGTCGGTAGTCCAGCCGTTCGATGCCGACCTCGTCGGCGATCCCCTTGGCGATGTTCACCGCCGCCATGACCCCACGGCCGAACGGGATGAAGTCGGCCACATTGTTGGCCGCCTGCTGCCAGTTGTTGCGGTGGTAGGCCACGCACCCTCCCCCGGTCGGTTTTCCGCCGCTGCCCAGCCGATGAGCGGCTAAGAGGATACGAGGCTTTCCCGACACCACCGCCGGTGCCCCCGGTCACACGCCCGCCTGCTGAGTCCGCACCAGGTTTCATATAGTCGGCCGCATGCGCAGCAGGCAGTACGGACCCGACCTGACCCCGCCGTGGAAGCGGCCTCAGCCCGCGCCGGAGGTGGCCGCCGAGCGTGACCTGGTGGTGGAGGAGGTGAGCACGGGGTTCTGCGGGGCCGTCGTGCGGTGCGAGAAGACCGCCGAGGGCCTGACCGTCACCCTGGAGGACCGCTTCGGCAAGCACCGGGTCTTCCCGCTGACGCCCCGTGGCTTCCTGCTGGAGGGGAAGGTGGTGACGCTGGTCCGCCCGGCCGGGACGGCTCCCGCCCGGCAGCACAACGGGGCGGGGCCGGGCCGTACCGCCTCCGGTTCGATCGCGGTGCCCGGCGTGCGGGCCCGGGTGGCCCGGGAGTCGCGCATCTACGTGGAGGGACGGCACGACGCGGAGCTGGTCGAACGGGTCTGGGGCGACGACCTGCGGATCGAGGGCGTGGTCGTGGAGTACCTGGAGGGGATCGACGACCTCCCCGCGATCGTCGCCGAGTTCGCGCCCGACCCGGGACGGCGGCTCGGTGTCCTGGTAGACCACCTGCTGCCCGGCACCAAGGAGCACCGGATCGCCGCCCGGGTCACCGGCGAGTCCGTGCTGGTCGTCGGCCACCCCTACATCGACATCTGGCAGGCCGTGAAGCCGGGGAGCGTCGGCATCCCGGCCTGGCCCGCCGTCCCGCGCGGCGAGGTTTGGAAGGAGGGCGTCTGCCGCCGCCTCGGCTGGCCGGTCGACACGCCGGCCGCCTGGAAGCGCATCCTGGCCTCGGTCCGCAGCTACAAGGACCTGGAGCCCGAATTGTTGGGCAGGGTCGAAGAACTGATCGACTTCGTGACGGCCGGTCAGCCGTAGGACCAGGGGGCGTCCCGGCACGTCCGCCGGGACTCAGTCCACCAGATCGCGCACCACCGCGTCGGCCAGCAGCCGCCCCTGGAGGGTGAGCACGGCCCGCCCGTCCTCGAACGCGGCCTGGTCCAGCAGGCCGTCCGCCAGCGCACGTTCGGCCGCCCGGCGCCCGGCGGCGGCGAGCAGCGAGAGCGGGCACCCCTCCCGCAGCCGCAGTTCCAGCAGGATCCGCTCGACCCGCCGGTCCTCGTCCGGCAGTACCTCCCGCCCCTGCGCAGGGGTCCGCCGCTCCGCGAGCGACTGGGCGTACGCGGCGGGGTGCTTGCGGTTCCACCAGCGGACGCCGCCGACGTGGCTGTGCGCACCGGGGCCCGCGCCCCACCAGTCGGCGCCGGTCCAGTAGAGCTCGTTGTGGCGGCACCGCCCGGCCTCGGTGGTGGCCCAGTTGGAGACCTCGTACCAGGAGTACCCGGCGGCGCTGAGCGCCTCCTCGGCGATCAGGTAGCGGTCGGCGTGCACGTCGTCGTCCACCATGGGCAGCTCGCCGCGCTTGATCCGGGCGGCCAGCTTGGTGCCCTCCTCGACGATCAGCGAGTACGCGGACACGTGGTCGGGCCCGGCGCCGATCGCGGCGTCCAGCGAGGCCCGCCAGTCGTCGTCGGACTCACCGGGAGTGCCGTAGATCAGGTCGAGGTTGACGTGCTCGAAGCCCTCGGCCCGCGCCTCGGCCACGCACGCCTCGGGCCGGCCCGGGGTGTGGTGCCGGTCCAGCAGGGAGAGCACGTGCGGACGGGCGCTCTGCATTCCGAAGGAGATCCGGTTGTAGCCGCCCTCGCGCAGCTCGCACAGGTACGCCGGGCCCACCGACTCCGGATTGGCCTCCGTGGTCACTTCGGCGTCGGCAGCCAACCCGAACTCGTCCCGGATCGCCGCCAGCATCCGCACCAGGTCCCGCGCGGGCAGCAGGGTCGGCGTGCCGCCGCCCAGGAACACCGTCCGCACCGGCAGGTCGGCGGAGCCCAGCACTCGCCGGGCGAGCCTGATCTCCGCGATCAGGTTGTCGGCGTACGTCTCCTGCGAGGCGACCGCTCCCGAGGAGCGCAGTTCGGTGGCGGTGTAGGTGTTGAAGTCGCAGTAGCCGCAGCGGGTGGCGCAGTACGGCACGTGCACGTAGAAACCGAACGGCCGCGTGCCCAGCCCGGCCAGGGCGTGGTCGGGCAGGGAACCATCGGACGGCACCGGTTCGCCGTCGGGAAGTGCGGAGGGCATGCACCCATTGTCCCGTACGGCCCGAGTGATCCGCTCGGGCCGTACGGCCGTCACGCCTCGTTGGCGCCCGCGTACATCTCGGCGACCGCGTCCGCGTAGGTCCGCTCGACCACCGGGCGCTTGATCTTGAGGCTCGGGGTCAGCTCGCCGTGCTCGACGTCCAGGTCCCGCGGGAGCAGCGAGAACTTCTTGATCGTCTGCCAGCGCTGGAGCTCGGCGTTGACCTTGCGGACGTAGCCGTCCACCAGCTCCCTGACCTCGGGGGTGGCGACCACCTCGGCGTAGCTGCGGCCGCCGAGGCCGCGCTCGCTCGCCCAGGGCATGATCACGCCCTCGTCCAGGGCGATCAGCGCGGTGCAGTAGTTGCGGCCGTTGCCGATCACCAGGATGTTGCTGACGAACGGGCAGACCGCCTTGAACTTGCCCTCGACCTCGGTGGGTGCGACGTACTTGCCGCCGGAGGTCTTGAAGACGTCCTTCTTGCGGTCGGTGATCCGCAGGTAGCCGTCCTCGGAGAGTTCGCCGATGTCCCCGGTGTGGAACCAGCCGTCCGGCTCCAGCACCTCCTCGGTCTGCTCGGGCAGGTCGTGGTAGCCGCGCATGACGCCGGGGCCGCGCAGCAGGATCTCGCCGTCCTCGGCGATCCGGACCTCGGTGCCGGGCAGCGGCAGGCCGACGGTGCCGATCCGGTAGTCCTCGGCGGGGTTGACGGTGGAGCCCGCGCTGGTCTCGCTCAGGCCGTAGCCCTCCAGGATCGGCACGCCCGCGCCCTTGAAGAAGTACCCGATCTCGGGGGCCAGTGCGGAGGCGCCGGAGACCGAGCCGCGCAGCCGCCCGCCGAAGGCGGCCCGGATCTTGGCGTAGACCAGCTTGTCGGCGAGGGCGTGCTGGAGGCTCAGCGCGAAGGGCGCGCCGTCCCGGCCGGTGGCGATGCGGTTGGCCTGGGTGGTCCTGGCGTAGTCACGGGCGACCTTGGCCGCCCACATGAAGATCTTGTACTTGGCGCCGCCCTCCGCCCGGGCCTTCCCGGCGATGCCGTTGTAGACCTTCTCGAAGATGCGCGGCGCGGAGGCCATCAGGGTCGGCCGGATCACCGGGAGGTTGTGGATGATCCGGTCCACCCGGCCGTCCACGGCCATCACGTGGCCGGTGGCGATCTGGCCGGAGATCAGGGTCTTGCCGAAGACGTGCGACAGCGGCAGCCACATGAACTGCACGTCGTCGGAGCGCAGCAGCCCGCTCTGCTGCTGGGCCACGCCCTCGTACGCCCAGCAGTCGTGCACCAGGCGCACGCCCTTGGGGCGGCCGGTGGTACCGGAGGTGTAGATCAGGGTGGCGAGCTGCTCCTTGTCGAGCGCGTCGACCGCCGCTTTGATCGCGTCCGGGTGCTCGGCGAGGTACTCGGCGCCGCGCTGCTCCAGCTCGGCGAGGGTCAGCACCTCCAGGTCCGCGGCCTCGGGGGGCTCGGCGGTGCCGTCGAAGAGGATCACGGTCCGCAGCTCGGGCAGCTGGTCACGCTGGGCGACGGCCTTGGCGAGCTGGGCGGCGTTCTCGGCGAACAGCACCTGGCTGGCGGAGTTGGCCAGGATGAAGGCGGTCTCCTCGGCGTTGGTGCTGGGGTAGACCGTGGTGGTCGCGGCACCCGCGCACATGTTGCCGAGATCGGCGATGATCCACTCAACCCTGGTGGAGGAGGCGATCGCGACCCGGTCCTCGGGCTCGACGCCGATCGCCATCAGGCCCGCCGCCACCGCCTTGACCCGCTCGGCGGTCTGCGCCCAGGTCAGCGAGCGCCACTGCTCCGCGCCAGGAGCACCGTCCGCCGCGTGCTCGTCCACGGGCGCCGGGAACCGGTACGCCTCGGCGTCGGGCGTGGCGGCGACCCGGTCCAGGAAGAGGTGGGCCACCGAGGGCGGTCGCCGCTCGATCATGGTGTGCGCGGTACTCAACGATGACCTCCGGGGGCGGGTGGTCGGGGGGCGAGGGGAGGGCGGTGGCTGTGGGGGCAGGCCGACCGGCCCACCTTATTAACTTGCTAGTAACAAGAGGGTCATACGCAGCCTAGGGCCAACCGCTCCGTTGCGTAAGAGGGTTCTGCAGGCTGGCACGTCGACGGACCTGCGGTGCAGCCGTCCCGGACCGGTGCCGACCGCCCACACGAAATCCGCCCGATCCCGAATGGTCAAACTGCCGCAACCATCTGTGGAAGAGCTGAAAATAGGGTGCGACCCACGAATCCGACCACGAGAGTGTCCAGGTGCTGATCAAACTCCTGCGTGCCCATCTGGGCCGCTATTCCAAACCGATCTCACTGCTGGTCCTGCTCCAGCTGATCGCAACCATCGCCGCGCTCTACCTGCCGACACTCAACGCCGACATCATCGACAGCGGGGTGGTGAAGGGCGACACCGATTACATCCTGCGGACCGGTGGTGTGATGATAGCCATCACCCTGGCCCAGGCGGTCTGCTCGATCGGTGCCGTGTACTTCGGGGCGCGCACCGCGATGGCGGTGGGACGGGACATCCGGGCCGCCGTCTTCGACCGGGTGCAGAGCTTCTCCGCCCGGGAGATGGGCCACTTCGGCGCCCCCTCACTGATCACCCGGACCACCAACGACGTCCAGCAGGTCCAGATGCTGGTCCTGATGGGCTTCACGCTCATGGTGGCCGCACCGATCATGTGCTTCGGCGGCATCATCATGGCGCTCAACCAGGACGTGCCGCTCTCCGGCCTGCTGCTGGTCGCGGTCCCCACCCTGGGCATCGTGGTCTCCCTGCTGGTGCGCCGGATGCGCCCCCAGTTCCGCACCATGCAGACCCGGATCGACGGGGTCAACCGGATCCTGCGCGAGCAGATCACCGGCATCCGGGTCATCCGGGCCTTCGTCAAGGACGGCCACGAGCAGGATCGGTTCGCCGGAGCCAACACCGAGCTGACCGAGGTCTCGCTGCGCACCGGCCGGCTGATGGCCTTCATGTTCCCCAGCGTGATGCTGGTCGTGAACGTCTCCAGCGTCGCGGTGATGTGGTTCGGCGGCCACCGCATCGACAGCGGCGCGATGCAGGTCGGCGCGCTGACCGCCTTCCTCTCCTACCTGATGCAGATCCTGATGAGCGTGATGATGGCCACCTTCATGTTCATGATGGTGCCCCGCGCCGAGGTCTGCGCCGAGCGGATCGAGGAGGTCATGGACAGCGAGACCAGCGTGGTGCCGCCCACCGCCCCGGTCACCGAGCTGGCGCGCCAGGGCCACCTCGAACTGCGCGCCGTCGACTTCCGCTACCCCGGCGCCGAGGCCTCGGTGCTGCGCGGCATCGACCTCGTGGCCCGGCCCGGCGAGACCACCGCCGTGATCGGCTCCACCGGCAGCGGCAAGTCCACCCTGCTCGGCCTGATCCCCCGGCTCTTCGACGCGACCGACGGCCGGGTGCTGGTGGACGGTGTCGACGTGCGCGAGCTCTCCCCCGAACTGCTCGCCGAGACCGTCGGCCTGGTCCCGCAGAAGCCGTACCTGTTCTCCGGCACGATCGCCAGCAACCTCCGCTACGGCCGCCCCGACGCCACCGACGAGGAGCTCTGGCAGGCGCTGGAGATCGCGCAGGCCAAGGACTTCGTCGAGAAGCTGCCGGAGGGCCTGGACGCCCCGATCGCCCAGGGCGGCGGCAACGTCTCCGGCGGCCAGCGCCAGCGCCTGGCCATCGCCCGTGCCCTGGTCCGCCGCCCGCGGATCTACCTCTTCGACGACTCCTTCTCCGCCCTCGACTACGCGACCGACGCCAAGCTGCGCAGGGCGCTCTCCAAGGAGACCGCGGGCGCGGCCGTGGTGATCGTCGCGCAGCGGGTCAGCACCATCCGGGACGCCGACCGCATCATCGTGCTCGACGAGGGGGCCGTGGTCGGCAGCGGCACCCACCAGGAACTGATGGCCGACAACCCGACGTACCGGGAGATCGTGCTCTCCCAGCTCACCGAGCAGGAGGCGGCGTGACCAGCCCGACCACATCCCGGCAGGACGGCCGCAACTCCAGCTCCCAGGATGCGGCCGCCCGGCGTGGACCGGCCGGACCCGGCCGGTTCATGGGCGCCCAGGGCCAGGAGAAGTCGCTGGACTTCAAGGGCTCCAGCAAGCGGGTACTCAACCTGCTGCGCCCCGAGCGGACCACCGTGGGCGCCGTCCTCACCCTCGGCGTGCTCAGCGTCGGCTGCGCCGTGGTCGGGCCCAAGGTGCTCGGCCACGCCACCGACCTGATCTTCGCCGGGGTGATCGGCCGCGGACTCCCGGCCGGCCTGACCCGCGACGAGGTGATCGAGGGTCTGCACCACCAAGGCAAGGGCGGCATCGCCGACATGCTCGCCGGGGTGGACTTCACTCCCGGTCAGGGCATGGACTTCAACGCCATCGGCATCGTGCTGCTCTGGGTACTGGCGATCTACCTGGCCTCCGCGTGCTTCGGCATCGTCCAGGGCAGACTCGCCGCCCGCGCCATCAACAACACGGTCTTCCGGCTGCGCGAGTCCGTCGAGGCGAAGATCGCCCGGCTGCCGCTGAGCTACTTCGACAAGCAGCCGCGCGGCGAGCTGCTCAGCCGGGTCACCAACGACATCGACAACATCGGCCAGTCCATGCAGCAGACCATGGGCCAGGTGGTGAACTCGCTGCTCAGCATCGTCGGCGTACTGGCGATGATGTTCTGGATCTCGCCGCTGCTCGCCCTGGTCGCACTGGTCTCGGTGCCGCTCTCGGTCATAGTCGCCGCGAAGGTCGGCAAGAAGGCGCAGCCGCAGTTCATCGCCCAGTGGAAGACCACCGGCACGCTGAACGCGCACATCGAGGAGATGTACACCGGCCACACGCTGGTCAAGGTCTTCGGCCGTCAACAGGAGGCCGCCGAGACCTTCCAGCGGGAGAACGAGGCGCTCTACGCCTCCAGCTTCAAGGCCCAGTTCATCTCCGGCATCATCCAGCCCTCGATGATGCTGATCGGCAACCTCAACTACGTGGCGGTCGCGGTGGTCGGCGGTCTGCGGGTGGCCAGCGGCGCGCTGACCATCGGCGACGTGCAGGCCTTCATCCAGTACTCCCGGCAGTTCAGCCAGCCGCTCACCCAGGTCGCCTCGATGGCCAACCTGGTGCAGTCCGGGGTCGCCTCGGCGGAGCGGGTCTTCGAGCTGCTGGACGCCCCCGAGCAGACCCCCGAGCCCGCGATGCCGGAGCGTCCCGCCGAGCTGCGCGGCCGGGTCTCCTTCGAGGACGTCTCGTTCCGGTACGACCCGGAGAAGCCGCTGATCGGGGGCCTCTCACTCAAGGTCGAACCCGGCCACACGGTGGCCATCGTCGGACCGACGGGCGCCGGCAAGACCACCATGGTCAACCTGCTGATGCGGTTCTACGAGGTCAGCGGCGGCCGGATCACCCTGGACGGGGTGGACATCGCCGCGATGTCCCGCGAGGAGCTGCGTTCGGGCATCGGCATGGTGCTCCAGGACACCTGGCTGTTCGGCGGCACCATCGCGGAGAACATCGCGTACGGCTCCACCGGCGCCACCCGCGAGCAGGTGATCGAGGCCGCCAAGGCGGCCCACGTGGACCGCTTCGTGCGCACCCTGCCCGATGGCTACGACACCGTCATCGACGACGAGGGCACCGGTGTCAGCGCCGGTGAGAAGCAGCTGATCACCATCGCCCGGGCCTTCCTCGCCCAGCCCAGCATCCTGGTGCTGGACGAGGCCACCAGCTCGGTGGACACCCGGACCGAGGTGCTGATCCAGCGGGCCATGGCCCGGCTGCGCAGCGGGCGGACCAGCTTCGTGATCGCCCACCGTCTCTCCACCATCCGGGACGCCGACGTGATCCTGGTGATGGAGAACGGTTCGATCGTGGAGCAGGGCTCCCACGACGAGCTGATCGCCGCCGAGGGAGCCTACGCACGGCTCTACCAGGCCCAGTTCGCTCAGGCGGTCGCCGAGGTGGACTGACGCCCCCGCGTGGCGTCCGGTGAGGTGAGGGGGAGCTGCGGCTCCCCCTCACTGCGCTTCCGGGTGCTCTTCGGGCCCAGTTCCGCGCCCTGCTCCGTGCGCCGGTCCAGGCCCTGCTCCGTACGGTGTTTCGGGCCTCGCCGCTGACCGAGCAGGGTGCTGCCGAACGCGATGGCCATCCCGAGCAGTTGGATCGCCGTCCACCTCACCGACACCGGCATCGACGTGGTCGACCGCGCCGTCGCCGCCGGCCTCGCCGTCCAGCAGGAGGCCCTCCGCAGCCTCTCCCCGCCCAGACTGCCGCCCTCAACGGCCTCCTCCGCAACCTCATGACCACCGCCGGCCCCTGAAGTGCCCGGGAGCCAGGCCCAGTTACGACTCGCTCCGGACCCGCGCACGCAACCCCGAACCCTCGTCAGCGGGTTGCCGGGCGGGCTCGTCATGCCCCCTGCGCCGCAGGCCTGTTCCGGCGCGGGGAGCTCCGTACCCGACGACCCGCCCGACGGAAGGCGCCCGCGGCACGCTACGGTGTCCGGGTGAGTGACGAAGGCCCAGCGGCCGCTCCGGACGCGTTCGAGGCCAACCGCCGCTATCTGGGCTCGGTCGCCTACCGGTTGCTCGGCTCGATCACGGACGCCGAGGACATCCTCCAGGAGGCCTGGCTGCGCTGGCAGGCGGTGGACCGGCCCCGGGTCGCCGACCCGCGCGCGTACCTGACCACCGTCGTCACCCGGCTCTGCTACGACCAGTTGGGCTCGGCCCGGGCGCGCCGCGAGGCGTACTACGGTGAGTGGCTGCCCGAGCCCGTGATCACCGACGACCGCACCCCCGACCGGCTCGCCGAGCTCGGCGAGGAGGTCTCCTTCGCCCTGCTCGCCGTGATGGAGCAGCTCACCCCCGCCGAACGCGCCGCCTTCGTCCTGCACGACGTGTTTGCGATCGGCTTCGACGAGATCGCGGCCTCCCTGGACCGCACACCCGACGCCACCCGCCAGTTGGCCTCCCGGGCCCGCCGCCGGATCAAGGCCGGCCAGGGCCGCGCGGGCCGCGGCCGGGTCGACGCCGCCGAACACCGGCAGGCGGTACACGCCTTCGCCGCAGCGACCGCCGGCGGCGACATCCAGGCGCTGCTCGCGGTTCTCGACCCCGACGTGGTCTGGCACTCCGACGGCGGCGGCATCGTCCGGGCGGGCGTCCAGCCGATCGTCGGCGCCGACCGGGTCTCCCGCCTGGTCGCCGGGGTGGTCGCCAAGTGGTTCACCCCCGAGGTGTCCTTCACCTTCGCCCAGGTCAACGGCGAGCTGGGCCTGGTCATGTACTCCTCTCCCGGCACGGTCGGCTGTGTGGTCGCCTTCACCGTGGCCGGCGGCCGGATCACCGAGGCGTACGTCGTGGTCAACCCGGAGAAGCTGACCCGGCTGCAGCCCGCCGACTGAGGCCCGCCGGTCACTGCCCGCCGACACCGGGCGGATCGGCCGACCCGCCGTGACGCGGGTCACCGTTACGCTCCGGCGGGCCGTGCCACCCCCCTCCCGAACGCGCGCCGAGCGCACGACCGAGGAGGACGACATGACCGGGAAGCACATCGTCGTGGTGGGCGCGGGCTACGCCGGGCTGGCCGCCGCCACCCGCGCGGATCGTGGCGGCCGGCCGGGCCGGAGACTGGTTCTCTCCCCGCGCGGGCGGGCCCATGTGCTGGAAGTGCTGGCGCGGCTCGGCGTGCGGATCGACGAGAACGCCGAGGTCACCACCGCCGCTCCGGACAGATTGCGGACCGCCGGCGGGGGGATCCCCGCCGACGTCCGGCCCGACGACTCGATGCACCGGACCGTCCTGACCGGCGTACTCGGTCGACTGACCAAGGCGTACATCGTCAGGTACGTGGTGTCGGACCTGCGTTGACGGAGAACGCCGAAGGGGCCCGGTTCCCCGGGCCCCTTCGGCGTCGGTGCTACTTCTTCTCCTTCGGGGCGTCCGCGTCGGTCGACAGCGCGGCGATGAAGGCCTCCTGCGGGACCTCCACCCGGCCGACCATCTTCATCCGCTTCTTGCCTTCCTTCTGCTTCTCCAGCAGCTTCCGCTTACGGGAGATGTCACCGCCGTAGCACTTGGCGAGGACGTCCTTGCGGATCGCGCGGACCGTCTCACGGGCGATGACCCGCGAGCCGATGGCGGCCTGGATCGGCACCTCGAACTGCTGGCGGGGGATCAGCTTCTGCAGCTTCCCGGCCATCATCACGCCGTAGCTGTACGCCTTGTCCTTGTGCACGATCGCGGAGAAGGCGTCCACCGCGTCACCGTGCAGCAGGATGTCGACCTTGACCAGGTTGGCGCTCTGCTCGCCGATGGGCTCGTAGTCGAGCGAGGCGTAACCACGGGTCTTGGACTTCAGCTGGTCGAAGAAGTCGAACACGATCTCGGCGAGCGGCAGGGTGTAGCGCAGCTCGACCCGGTCCTCGGAGAGGTAGTCCATGCCCTGGAGGGAACCGCGGCGGGACTGGCAGAGCTCCATGATCGCGCCGACGAACTCGTTCGGCGCCAGGATGGTGCCGCGCACGACCGGCTCGAAGACCTCGGCGATCTTGCCGGTGGGGAACTCGCTCGGGTTGGTGACGGTGTGCTCGCTGCCGTCCTCCATGACCACCCGGTAGATCACGTTGGGCGCGGTGGAGATCAGGTCGAGGTTGAACTCGCGCTCCAGGCGCTCCCGGATGATCTCCAGGTGCAGCAGGCCGAGGAAGCCGCAGCGGTAGCCGAAGCCGAGCGCGACCGAGGTCTCCGGCTCGTAGACCAGCGCGGCGTCGTTCAGGCGCAGCTTGTCCAGCGCGTCGCGCAGCAGCGGGTAGTCGGAGCCGTCCAGCGGGTAGAGGCCGGAGAACACCATCGGACGCGGGTCCTTGTAGCCGCCCAGCGGCTCGGTGGCGCCCTTGTGCTGCGACGTGATGGTGTCACCGACCTTGGACTGCCGGACGTCCTTCACGCCGGTGATGATGTAGCCGACCTCGCCGACGCCGAGGCCCTCGGCGACCTTGGGCTCGGGCGAGATGACGCCGATCTCCAGCAGCTCGTGGGTGGCGCCGGTGGACATCATCGCGATCCGCTCGCGCTTGTTCAGCTGGCCGTCGACGACACGGACGTAGGTGACCACGCCGCGGTAGGAGTCGTAGACCGAGTCGAAGATCATCGCGCGCGCCGGGGCGTCCGCGACGCCGACCGGGGCCGGGATCTTGTCCACGATGTGGTCGAGCAGGTCCTCGACACCCAGACCGGTCTTGGCGCTGACCTTGAGCACGTCCGACGGGTCGCAGCCGATGATGTGGGCGATCTCGTCGGCGTACTTCTCCGGCTGGGCGGCCGGCAGGTCGATCTTGTTGAGCACCGGGATGATCGTGAGGTCGTTCTCCAGCGCCAGGTAGAGGTTGGCGAGGGTCTGCGCCTCGATGCCCTGGGCCGCGTCGACGACCAGGATGGTCCCCTCGCAGGCGGCGAGCGAACGGGACACCTCGTACGTGAAGTCCACGTGGCCCGGGGTGTCGATCATGTTGAGGATGTGCGTCCGGCCGGCGTTCTCACCGGTCCGGGGCGCCCACGGGAGGCGGACCGCCTGCGACTTGATGGTGATGCCGCGCTCGCGCTCGATGTCCATCCGGTCGAGGTACTGGGCACGCATCTGGCGCGGGTCCACCACACCGGTGATCTGCAGCATCCGGTCGGCGAGCGTGGACTTGCCGTGGTCGATGTGGGCGATGATGCAGAAGTTGCGGATCACCGCCGGGTCGGTGCGGCTGGGCTCTGGCACATTGCTGGGGGTCGCGGGCACCTTGGTCCGATTCTCCGTTGGTCCGGGGGCCGGGGTGTCCGGGTCATCGCTGACCGGCTTCCCGGGGACCGGACGGTCTCGTCCGATCGAAATGGTTCCATCCATCTTCCCACGACGGCGGACCTGTGCGCGGTTCAGCTCTCGCCCAATCGCTTTCCCTGCCCACCGGCCCGTGAGAAGGCCGGCGGCCAGGGCCCGTGGCAAGCACCCCACTCGATGTCCCACCCGGCTTCGAAGAGGCGCTCGCCGTGGCGTTCGTCCAGGCCAGACCACTGGTCGCGACCCAGCGGGGCTACTTCTCGCCCCAGCTGCGACGGGCGCCCGGGCAAGACGCCCGCCTCCACGGGGGCGGCTCGCGCCGCCTCCTCCGGGTGGCTCGGCGGACGCCGGCCGACCGCACGACGGCTCCGGAACCCGCCGGTGCGCCACCGGGCCACCCCGGGTGGCGGGCACTGCCGCAGCGGAGCCACCACGAATCGCCCTCCGAGGCCGACGAGGTCGAGCGGTACGACGAGCAGTGCGGGAAGCCGCTGCTCACCGCTCCCGTCCACGGATCGTCACCCGGACGAAGTGGCCGGTTTGGGCCGTTCCAGGGGCCCCTGGTAGCCTGGGGCGCTGCACCTGGCCTCGGCATGCCCTCTCAGCGGGTCGAGGAGCACCGGGTGTGCACCCGTAGACCGACATCACAGACTGAGGCTCCTTCGTGGCGAACATCAAGTCCCAGATCAAGCGCAACAAGACCAACGAGAAGGCGCGCCTGCGCAACAAGGCCGTCAAGTCCTCGCTGAAGACCGCTCTGCGCAAGGCCCGCGAGGCCGCTGCCGCCGGCGAGACCGAGAAGGCCGTCGAGCTGGCTCGCGCCGCCTCCAAGGCCCTCGACAAGGCCGCCAGCAAGGGCATCATCCACAAGAACCAGGCCGCCAACAAGAAGTCGGCGATCACCAAGCGCGTCAACGCCGCTGCCTGATTCACCCCGGGCCTCGCCCGGACCGGTCGGCGTGAACTCCGCGGCCCTCTACCCGCCTCCCGCCCGACCACCCTCCTCGGGTCGCGACCGGCCCTCTACCCGGCGCACCGAGGCGCATGACTCCGTACCGCACGCGGCCTGCGTTCGCCACGCGGGTGCGGTACACAACAGAACCGACAGGCGTCACGGCCCAGCCCCTTTCCCGGGCGGCCGCGGCGCCTGTCGGCGTTCCGGAGCACCCTGGTGACTCTGCGCAATCAGTCGACTACCGATATCGTGCGGTGGACTGACCACGCAGCACACCCTCTGGGGGGCGCATCAGATGTCATCGCCGACCGACGCCGGGCCCGGGTACGGCTACGGATACCCCGGACCGGCGGCCGCCTACGGACCGCCCTCTCCACCGCACTTCCCGCCGCCGGCCGCGGCCCTGCCGGCGCCCGTCGGGTGGAGGTCACGCCGGGGGTTGTGGTGGGGCGTGGCGGGCGCACTGGTCGCCTCGGCGGTGTGGGCGGCGGCGGTGATCACCGTTCCGGCCCTGGTCACCGTCGGCGCTCCGCTGAGCCCGGGCGGCTACCGGGTGGTGAACGACCTCTGCGGCGCCGCACGACTGAGTCGCTTCACCCAGCTCTACCCCGCCCAGTCCGGCGCCCCGTACCACTACTCGACCCGGCACTCGGCGCTCGACGACATGTACTGCAGCCAGTACCGGAAGAGAGCTGACGGCGACAGCGAGTACTCCTCCCTCTACCTGGAGGCGCAGCTGCACAAGGCGGTCGACCCGCGCCCGGAGTTCGCGGCCCAGCGAGCCGGCCTGGGGCGGCGCCGGTACCGGATCACCCCGGTCCACGGCCTCGGCCAGGAGGCGTACGTCGGCTACCTGGACGATCCCAGCAGCACGGACCGCTCCTGGCACTACCTCACCCAGGTGCTGTACGTACGCGACGGCGCCCTGACGTACTACCTGAGCTGGTCGGGGTCGTACCAGGTGGGCAAGAGCAGCCCGCCGGACCAGGAGGCCCTCCGGCAGGCGCTGGTGATGGACAGCCGGGACGTGCTCACGGCCATCGGCGGAGCCATCGGAGTCTGACGGCATCGCCGGGTTGCCGGTCCAGGCGCCGGCTGCCTGCTGCCTGCTGCCTGCTGCCTGCTGCAGGGTGGGTGGGGAACCGGCCGGTACGAGGAACCGGTCAGTACGGGCAGCCGGTCAGTACGGGCAGCCGGTCAGTACGGGCAGCCGGTCAGTACGGGCAGTCGGTCAGTACAGGCAGTCGGTCAGTACGGGCGCGCGCCCGAGCGGGCGGCGCGGGCCACGGCGACCACGGCTCGCTCCAGCGCGTACGCGGGGTCGTCCGAGCCGCCCTTGACCGCGGCGTCCGCCTTGGCGATCGCCGTCAGCGCGGCGGCCACCGAGTCCCCCGTCCAGCCACGCATCTGCTGGCGGACCCGCTCGACCTTCCACGGCGGCATGCCCAACTCGCGGGCCAGATCTGCCGGGCGCATGTTCCGGCCGGTCGTCGCCAGCCGGCCGATGCTGCGGACACCCGAGGCGAGGGCGTAGGTGATCCCGGTGGGGGGCTGGCCGACCGCCAGTGCCCAGCGCAGCCGCTCCAGTGCCTCCGCCGCCCGCCCGGTGACCGCGAGATCGGCCACCTCGAAGCCCGTCGCCTCGGCCCGGCCGCTGTAGTAACGGGCCACCACCGTCTCGTCGATGGTGCCCTCGACGTCAGCGGTGAGCTGGCTGCACGCGGCGGCCAGTTCGCGCAGATCGCTGCCGAGCGAGTCCAGCAGGGCCTGGCACGCCTCCGGCGTCGCGGAACGGCCCAGCGTACGGAACTCGTTGCGGATGAAGGCCAGCTTGTCACCGGACTTGGTCAGCTTGGCGCACTGCACCTCGCGCCCGCCCGCCTTGCGGCCTGCGTCCAGCAGGCCCTTGCCCTTCGCGCCACCGGCGTGCACCAGCACCATGATCACCTCGTCGGCGGGCGCTTCGAGGTAGGCCTTGACCTCCTTCACCGACTCGGCGGCGAGATCCTGCGCGGCGCGGATCACGATGACCTTCCGCTCGGCGAAGAGCGACGGCGTGGTCAACTCGGCCAGCCCGCCGGGCTGGAGGGTGCCGGGAGCCATATCGCGCACATCGGTGTCCGGATCGGCCGCCTTCGCAGCGGCCACCACCTGGGCCACCGCACGGTCGAGCAGCAGCTCCTCCTGTCCGACCGCGAGGGTCAGCGGGGCGAGCAGGTCGTCGGGTGCACTCTTCCTGGCCATCGCCTACCAGCATCGCACGCTGCGCCGACAACAACGGCCGGACCCGCTCTCCCCAGTGGACGGCAGGATCTGCACAATGGTGCGGTGACAACGAACTTCACTCGTCAACTCCTCGTTCTTCCCGACCGTGACGCCGCCGAAGAGGTGGCCGAGGAGCTCTCCGCGCGCTGGCCCGACCTGGGCGAACTCGAAGTCGTCCGCGACTCGCTGGCCGGCGAGGACGATGCCGAGGACGCCCAGTGGCTGGTCGTCGTGGACCCGCCGGAGGAGACCGGCTGGACCCCTGAGCTGCTGGCCGCACTGGACACCCTCGCCACCGACCAGGACGGCTGGCGCGAGGAAGGCTGACACCGAGGGAGCGCGAAGCGGGACCTGCTGGAGGCCGGACTCGCCAACGCGCCGCGGAGCTGGCCGCGTTGTGGGTCCGAGTGCACCGTGACCGAATCCGACGGGCGCTGTGCCGGGGTGGAGAGCCTCCGGCACGGCGCCACCACCTGGCACTGAGAGCCCGCTGAAGGCGAGGGTCCGGTACGGCGATTGCCCGATGTGAGCGAGGGCCTCCGTCTACAGCGATGGCCCGGTGCGGCGGGAATCCGGCTCGGCGACAACCGGGTGCGGCAGGACCCCTCCCCCTGCGACGCCGACGAGCGGCGGAGCTCGGGCGAGCGGCTCCGGATGGCGGGGATGCGTGGCGACGCTGAGCGCGGACGGGGTACCCAGGATCGCGATATCGCCGACCTGGTCGGTGCGCATCACCGTTGCCCCGAGGGCGCGCAGCCGTGAGACGGTCTGGGCCGCCGGGTGCCCGTAGGGGTTGTCGCTCCCGCAGGAGATGAGAGCCAGGTGGGGGTGCAGGGCCGCGGTGAAGTCCCAGTCCTGGTTGCCCGAACCATGGTGCGCCACCTTGAGGACGTCGACCCGGGGCGGCGTCAGCCGGGCGTGCAGAGCGGCCTGCGCCGGCGGTTCCAGATCGCCCAGCAGGGCGATCCGGAGCGAGCCCGAGGACGGCCCGACCGCTGCCAGCAGGGCGACACTGGCATTGTTCGCGCCCGGAGTGGCGGGCCCGAGCGTACTGTCCGGCCACAGTACGTCCCAGGAGAGTTCGGGCCCGGCGAAACGGTGTTCACCGCGCTGGGCGCGCACGACCGGAACTCCGGCCGCGGCCGCCCAGGCGACCACCCGCGCGTACTCCCCCGCCGGCGTGTCCAGCGTGGTGACTTGGAGCGCCCCGACCCGGCGACCGTGCAGGACCCCCGGCAGTCCCTCCGCGTGGTCGGCGTGGAAGTGACTCAGGATCAGCAGCGGCACCTTGGTGATGCCCAGGTCGCGCAGACAGGTGTCGGCGGCGTGCGGATCGGGTCCGGTGTCCACCACGATCGCGCTGTCGGGAGCCTCGCCACCGGCCGAGCGGATGGGCAGCACGGTCATGTCCCCTTGGCCGATGTCGCACATGACGAGCTGCCAGCCCTTCGGCGGCCAGCCGGTGGCGATCCTGGTGAGCGTGGGCGGCCGCAGCAGGACGGCCAGCATGATCACGCCCAGGACCACCGTCAGGACGGCTCTGCCCCAGCGGGTGGCGAACGGGTTCCGACGGGTGTCCACCGACGGGGAAACGGCGCCGCCCCGACGGACCGCGGAGGCGGCGGACGACGCCGTCGGCCGCGCTGGGATCAGGAACGGACGGGCTGCCCAGACCAGGGCGACCGTTGTCAGGGCGAGCAGGATGACACCGAACGGTCCACCGGGCCAGGCTAGTTGGGCCCCAGGGAGCGCAGCGCCGGTCCGCGCGACGCCGGCCAGCCAGGCGACGGGCAAGGCCGCCAGATCGGCCAGGAATCGCGCGGCGGGGTGGGAGAGCGGATCGGCCGCCAACGCGGCGAACCCGAGCAGGGTTGTCGGTGCGACGGCGGGCTCGGCCAGCAGATTGCACGGGACCGCGACCAGGCTGACCCGGGGTGCCAGCAGGATCGTGACCGGCGCGCAGAGCGCCTGTGCGGCGGCCGTGGCCGCGACGGCGCTGGCCAGGTGGTGCGGCCAGCGCCGTTCGACCAGTGCTGCCATCCAGCGCGGGCCGAGGGTGAGCAGACCGGTGGTGGCCAGCACCGACAGGACGAACCCGTACGAGCGGGCGAGGTGGGGATCGAGGAGGATCAACCCGAGGACGGCGGCAGTCAGTGCCGGAAGCGCCTGGCGTGGCCGCCCGGTGCCCAGGGCCAGCATCCCGACCAGACCAGTGGCGGCAGCCCGGAGCACGCTCGGCTCCGGTCGGCAGACCGTGACGAACGCCAGCGTGAGCCCGGCACCGAGCACGGCGGTGACGCGCAGGGGCAGGCCCAGGCGCCCGGCCAGCCCGCCGCGACCGGATGTGCCCGCGTGGCCGGGAGCTCCGACCAGGACGGTCAGCACGATCATCAGGTTCGCGCCGCTGACGGCGGTGAGGTGGCTGAGGTCCGTGACGTGGAACGCCTCGTTCAGGTCGTCGGGAAGACGGGAGGTGTCGCCGACCACCAGTCCGGGCAGCAACCCCCGGACATCGGCGGGCAGGTGCTCGCAGGCGGCACGGAGGCCGGCCCGCAACCGGCCGGCCAGCCGCTGCGGCAGGCTCGGCGGGGTGAGCAGTTCGGGCTGGCCGCGTGCCAACAGGACGGCGGCGGTCTGCGTGCCCTCACGGGCGGGAAGCACCCGTACGTCCGCCCGCAGCCGGGTGGAGGGGAGCAGATCGTGCCAGGCGTCGGTGTCCTGGGCGCGGACCATGACGGTCACGGGAGTTCGGGTCCGGACTGTGCGGGGAGTGCCAGCCGCTGTCCTGGCCGAGTTCCCAGCCGACGCCCCGGGCGGTGTCGCGATCGGTGTCCCGGGCTTTGTTGCGGGGGACGCCGCGTGCGGTGTCGCGATCGACATCCCGGGCGCAGCTGTGGTCGGCCCTCGGCTCGGACGGGCAGCTGAGGACTCGGGCGGAGGACCGGCTCCGGAAGCGTCCGCGTTCGCGGGCTGCGGAAGGGTGACGCTGTCGACGACGGCGGCCACGGTGAGCAGGGACCGCCCCGGACTGGTGCCGCGTGCGTGCGAGGTGTGGGCCTCAGGGTCTCCGGCGATGGTGAGGCTGACGGTCAGTTCCGGTGCCGGCCCCGCCTTCGGGGTGCCGGAACCACCGGACGGATCGGCCGGGTCGGCGAGGTCGGGGTTGCCGACGGAGGCGGAGACCTGCGAGCGGGCGAGGGCGGGCAGCGGACCTCGATGGAGATCGGCGGTGTGCAGCAGGGTGGTGACCGTCGCAGCGGTCGCGGTGAGGATGGTTGCGGCCAGGAGGAGGGACATGCGCCGGTGCCGCTCTACGGGCCGCACGAGGAGCAGCAGCGCGACGGTCACCGCGAGCACGGCCAAGGGCGGGCACCACGATCGGTGCTCCGGCGCCAGACCGAGAACGGTGAAGGCGGCCAACCAGGCGGAGAGCGCCGGGAGGATGAGACGGAGGTCGGCGGGTTCGCGGTTTGCGGGCGATCGGTACAGGGCCGCGGCCTCGGACAGGGCGATCACGGTGCACCTCCGTCGGACGGTCGGCGGTCGGTGTGCGGGCGGTGTGGGAGCCGGTCTGCGGGCGGCGGCCGCGGGCGAAACGGACGGGCGAAACGGACGGGCGGTGGCGGCAGGCGGTGACCGGCAGCGCGTCAGAGGGTGAGCAGGGCACGCAGGTCGCTGAACTTACGGGCTCCGATACCGCTGACCTGCCGGAGCTGCTCCAGGGACCGGAATCCGCCGTGCTCCTGACGGAAGGTGACGATTCGCTGGGCCAGTGTGGGACCGACTCCGGGAAGTGCGTCGAGTTGCTCCACGGTTGCCTGGTTCAGGCTGAGCGGTGTGCGCGGCCCGGCGGCGACCGGGGGCGGTTGGCCGGCCGGCGCACCGACCACGATCTGCTCGCCGTCGGTGAGCAGCCGGGCGAGGTTGACGCCGGAGGTGTCCGTGTCCGGCAGCGGTCCGCCGGCGGCATTCACCGCATCGGCGACCCGGGACCCGCTGGGCAGTGTGCGCAGTCCGGGGTGCTGGACCTTCCCCGCCACCTCCACGACCACCACGGCGCCCGACGGCCTCGCGGGCGACGAGGCCGGCGGATCACCGCCGCTCCCCGGCGCGGCGACTGCAGGGCTCGGGGTGACCGCGGTGGTCGGGATCGCCACGGCCTCCGGTCGCCCGAGCCAGAAGTGCTGTACGGCGTAGCCCACGGCGAGCAGGAGCAGCACGGTCAGCCCGAGGACCGCCCGCCGGTCGAGCGCCAGGCCGGAATGCAGCCTCGGCAGCCGTACCCGTCGTCGCCGCGCCCCTGCTGGACGGTCGACCGCATCGGCCGGGACCGGGAGCCGGGCGACAGGGGTCGGTACTCGGTCGGCGATGTCGAGGCCACGAACAGCGGGCTCCGGGACGGCGGGCTCCGGGACGGCGGGCTCCGGGACGGCGGAGCGGCGGGCAACGGAGTCGAGGGCAGTGGGGTCAGGAGCGCCAACGGCAGCATCCGCCCTCCGACCGGTCTCGTCCGCACCGGACGGCGATCGGACACGCTCACCGAGTGGCGCCTCGGCCAGCCCGGCCGCGCGGCGCTCGTAGTACCGCAGCAGCGACGCGGCGTCGTGTGCGGGCAGGACGGCCCCGGGGACCGGCACCCACCCGACGGCCGAAGCGGCCTCAGGTTGCGGAGTGTCCGGCGGCTGATCCGGCTCGGAGAGCTCGCCCGCCTCCGAGGAGCCGGGAACGTCCGAGGCGTCCGTGACCTCCGACGAATCCGGCGTGTCCACGGTGTCCGGCACGTCCGGGGAATCCGACGCGTCCGAGACGTCCGGAGCCCCCGACGGAGAACCGGGTCGAGATGGCGCAGCCGTCCACCGGGTGCCCCGGGAGGCAGCCGTCCCGTCCGGGACCGGTCGCTGCGACGGTTGGTCGGTCGGGAACAGGTTGGCCATCCGGTCCCGGACGGCTTCGGTTGTCTCGCGGCGGCGGGCGGCGGCACCCGGTGTCAGCGTCCTCATGGCGAGGACGGTACGAGCGGTTCGACGCCTCGCCCGCCCCGGCCTGATTCCTGTGGACAACTCGCGGTTGTGGATATCTCCTATCGCCCGAATGGGTGGTTTTCAGCCGAAATACCGGAACCCAGGACGCCAGAACACCCACGCCCACCCGCATGCCCACGATGCATCACCCAGCACGCGGTGGTCCCCGCTCCCCGGTCCGGTCCCAGTACCGCGCGTCTCGGAACACCGGCTCCCCAGCCGGCCCCTCAGCGCGGCGAGACGACCACCGCGAGCAGCCCCGGCCCGACATGCGCGCCGATCACCGCGCCGACCTCGCCCACGTACAGGTCTCTCAGCCCGGGGATCCGCTCCCGCAGGCGCTCGGCCAGCGGCTCCGCACGTTCCTCGGCCGCCAGGTGGTGCACGGCGATGTCCACGTCGGCCGCCCCCGCCCGGTCGACCGCGAGCTCTTCCAGCCTGGCGATAGCCCGGGAGGCGGTCCGGACCTTCTCCAGCGGCTCGATCCGGCCGCCGGACAGGTGTAGCAGAGGCTTCACCGCGAGCGCCGAGCCGAGCAGCGCCTGTGCGGCGCCGATCCGACCGCCGCGCCGGAGGTGCTCGAGGGTGTCCACGTAGAAGAAACTGCTGGTCGTCGCCGCGCGGGCGGTGGCGGCGGCCACCGCCTCGTCAAGACCGAGTCCCGCCTCCACTGCCCGCGCGGCGGTCAGCACGGTGTGGCCGAGCGCCATGCCGACCAGGCGGCTGTCGACGACCCGGACCGGAATCCCGGCCTCGCTGGCGGCGAGCCTCGCGGCCTCGTACGTACCGGAGAGCTCGCCCGAGATGTGCACCGAGACGACTCCGGAGGCGCCTTCGGCGGCCGCGGCGCGGTAGGCGGCGGCGAAGGTCTCGGGGCTGGGCCGGGAGGTGGTCACCCTGCGCTTGGCGCGCAGCGCCTCGGCAACCTCCTTCGGGGAGATCTCCACGCCCTCGGCGAGCACCTCGTCGCCCACCGCGACGCTCAACGGGACCACCGCGATCCGGTGCCGGTCGATGGCTTCCTGCGGCAGATAGGCCGTCGAGTCGGTGACGAGTGCGAGGCGGTCGGGCATGAGCCGGAGGTTACTCCCCGTCCGGCGCAGAGGACAGTTGCGGCGGACGGCAGTCCCGACTGCGGACGGCCGGCCGGGTCCGCGGCCGGTCCGTGTCCGGCGGCCACGCGCTCGCGCCGGGCGTGCGCGGCAGGGTGCGTGTAGCCGCCCACCGAGCCTTGGACGCCTCGGTCTCCGGCGCGGACGGGCACATCAGCGCATCGACCCCGCAGCCGGACGCCGCTTCGCCGTGCCCGACGCCTCGGGCCGGTCCCGCCGGGTCAGCCTGCCGAAGAGCTCCCGGTCGAGGGCTTGCGCAGCCGCTCGGCAAGCCGGGCCAGCGGTTCGGCGGCGAGTCCGAGCACGTCCTCGGCGCCCGGCTGGCGCCCCGCGCCGAGCCCCTTCCGCTCCGCGCCGGAGGACGCCTGCCCCGAAGACCGCCCCGAGGTCCGCCCCGCTCCCTGCCCCTGGGCGGAGGCCGTGAAGGCCCCGTTCCCGGCCCCGTTCCCGGCCCCGTTCCCGGCGACATCCGCGGCAGCCGCGGCAGCCGCGGCCCCGGCCGTCGGCTCCCAGTGCCTCAGCGACCCCGCCTCGGCCTCGCATGCCTCGGCCAGCCGGGCCAGCTCGTCGTCCGCGAACCGGCGCATCCGGTCCTGCGCGGCCCAGCGCATCGACTCCGCGGAGTGAGTGATCCGCTCGGCCCGCTCGGTCAGTTCCGCCAGCTTGGCGGCGACCCGGCCCTGGTCGGGCTCGCGCTCCAGGATCCTCAACTCGCCGTCCAGCTCGGCCGCGTGCGAGTCGAGCCGGGCCAGCAGCTGGAGCGCCTCGGTGAGCTGGCCGTCCTCCGACAGGCCGGCTTCCAGCACCTGGCGGGTGCTCTCCAGCGAGGTGCGCAGCGAGAGGCGGACCGCCGAAATCCGGCCCACGGGACCCGGCTTGGTGAAGGTCTTCGCCTTCAGCGCGGCGTTCTCGACCGCGCGGCGGGCGTTCGCCTCGTGCTCACTGACCTTTGCCGCGACCCGCTTGGTCGCCTTCACCGCCCCGACCGCCAGCATGGCCAGCGCGGCCACCGCGAAGAGCAGAACCAAGCCGAGCACTACGCCGATCGCGTCCATCACCAGCCACCTTCCACACCCGTCAAGGTCTTCCACGGTAGCCGTCCCCACCGCCGCGGGGATTCGCAAAACCGGACATCCTGCCCGAGATCAGGGGACCCTCAGGGACATCCCCCACGGCATCGACCACCGCCCCCCGAGGGAACGGCGCAACGGACGGCGGAGCCGTCGCCGAAAGCAGCGAGGGTGGCCCTCCCGGAGCCCGAACGGGGCTCCGGGAGGGCCACCCAGCGACTGCGGGTAGGACCACCCGGCGACTACGCGGGACGGGCCGCCCGCCGACTGCGGGAAGGCCAACCCGCAGGACTCCCGTCAGCCCGTGACGATGTTCACCAGCTTCGGCGCCCGCGCGATCACCTTGCGCACGGGAGCGTCGCCGATCGCCGCGACGACGGCCGGCTCGGCCAGCGCCAGCGCCTCCAGCTCGGCGTCGGAGATCGACGGCGCGACCTCCAACCGGGCCTTGACCTTGCCCTTGATCTGGACCACGCAGGTGACCGTCTCGTCCACCACGTAGGCCGGGTCGGCGACCGGGTAGTCGACGTACGCCAGCGAGCCGTTGTGGCCCAGCCTGCGCCACAGCTCCTCGGCGATGTGCGGGGCCAGCGGGGCGATCAGCAGCACCAGCTGCTCGGCCACCGCACGGGGCGTGGAGCCGCGCTTCACCAGGAAGTTGTTCAGCTCGATCGCCTTGGCGACGGCGGTGTTGAAGCGCAGACCCGCCATGTCGCCGCGGATCCCGTCGATCGCCTTGTTCAGCGCGCGCAGGGTGGCCTCGTCCGGCTCCTCCTCGGTGACCACCAGCTCACCGGTGGCCTCGGAGACGATGTTGCGCCACAGCCGCTGCAGGAAGCGGTACGAGCCGACCACCGCGCGGGTGTCCCACGGACGGGAGACGTCCAGCGGGCCCATCGACATCTCGTACAGGCGCAGCGTGTCGGCACCGTACTCGTCGGCGATCTCGTCCGGGGCGACCGCGTTCTTCAGCGACTTGCCCATCTTGCCGGCCTCGCGCCTGACCGGCTGGCCCTGCCAGAAGTACTTGCCGTCGCGTTCCTCGATCTCGGCGGCGGGCACCGGGAAGCCGCGCTCGTCGCGGTAGACGTCAGCGGTGATCATGCCCTGGTTGAACAGCTTGTGGAACGGCTCGACCGAGGAGACGTGGCCCAGGTCGTGCAGCACCTTGTGCCAGAAGCGGGCGTACAGCAGGTGCAGCACCGCGTGCTCGGCGCCGCCGACGTACAGGTCGGCACCGCCGGCCGGCTTGTCGGCGGTCGCGCCCAGCCAGTACTGCTCGTTGGCCGGGTCGACGGCCTTCTCGCCGTTGACCGGGTCGACGTAGCGCAGCTCGTACCAGCAGGAACCGGCCCAGTTGGGCATGGTGTTGGTCTCGCGGCGGTAGGTCTTCAGGCCGTCGCCCAGGTCCAGCTCGACGTTGACCCAGGCCTCGTTGCGGGACAGCGGGGTCTTCGGCGAGGAAGTGGCGTCGTCGGGGTCGTAGGTGTGCGGCGAGTAGTCCTCGACCTCGGGCACCTCGACCGGCAGCATCGACTCGGGCAGCGCGTGCATCACGCCGTCCTCGTCGTAGACGATCGGGAACGGCTCGCCCCAGTACCGCTGGCGGCTGAACAGCCAGTCGCGCAGGCGGTAGTTGACGGTGCCCTCGCCGATGCCCCGCTCGGTCAGCCAGGCGGTCACCGCGGCCTTGGCCTCGACGACGCTCAGGCCGTCCAGTGCCAGGCCGTCGTGCGCCGAGTTGACGATGACGGAGTCGTAGGTGTCGAAGGCGTCGTCCCAGGTGTGCGGGTCCTCGTCCCGACCGTCGGTCGGCTGGACGACACAGGCCATCGGCAGCGAGAAGGCGCGGGCGAAGGCGAAGTCGCGGTGGTCGTGGGCGGGGACGGCCATGATGGCACCGGTGCCGTAGCCCATCAGCACGTAGTCGGCGATGAAGACGGGGACGGGCTTCCCGGTGACCGGGTTGGTCGCGTACGCGCCGGTGAAGACACCGGTCTTGACCTTCGCGTCCATCTGGCGCTCGACGTCCGACTTGGCGGTCGCGGCGGCCCGGTAGGCGGCGACGGCCTCGGCCGGGGTGTGGGCGCCGTCCTTCCAGTCGTTGTGGGTGTCCGACGGCCAGGCGGCCGGGACGATCGAGTCGACCAGCTCGTGCTCGGGGGCCAGCACCATGTACGTGGCACCGAACAGGGTGTCGGGGCGGGTGGTGAAGACGGTGATCGACCGGTCCTCGCCGACCGCGAAGTCGACCCGGGCACCCTCGCTGCGCCCGATCCAGTTGCGCTGCTGCAGCTTGATGGCCTCGGGCCAGTCCAGCAGGTCCAGGTCCTTGATCAGGCGGTCGGAGTACGCGGTGATCCGCATCATCCACTGGCGCAGGTTGGACTTGAAGACCGGGAAGTTGCCGCGCTCGGAGCGGCCGTCCGCGGTGACCTCCTCGTTGGCCAGCACGGTGCCCAGGCCCGGGCACCAGTTGACCGGCACCTCCTTGGCGTACGCCAGGCGGTACTCGCCCAGCACCTCGTCGCGCTCGGCGGCAGTCAGCTCGGACCATGCGCGGCTGCCCGGCACCTCGCGCGAGCCGTCCTCGAACTGGGCGATCAACTCGGCGATCGGGCGGGCCTTGGCGGCGTCCGCGTCGTACCAGGAGTTGAAGATCTGCAGGAAGATCCACTGGGTCCAGCGGTAGTACTCGGGGTCGATCGTGGAGATCGAGCGGCGCGAGTCGTGGCCCAGGCCCAGGCGGCGCAGCTGCTGGCGCATGTTGGCGATGTTCGCCTCGGTGGAGACCCGGGGGTGGGTGCCGGTCTGCACCGCGTACTGCTCGGCGGGCAGGCCGAAGGCGTCGTAGCCCAGGGTGTGCAGCACGTTGTGGCCGGTCATCCGCTGGTAGCGGGCGTACACGTCGGTGGCGATGTAGCCCAGCGGATGGCCGACGTGCAGGCCGGCGCCCGAGGGGTACGGGAACATGTCCATGATGAAGCTGTGCGGCTTCGCGGTGACGTCACCGGCGGTCGGGTCGACCAGCGCGCCCACCGGGTTGGGCGCGTTGAACGTCCCCTCCTTCTCCCAGACGTCCTGCCAGCGGGACTCGATCTCCGCGGCCAGGGCCGCGCTGTACCGGAAGGGCTCGCCGGCGGCCTCGACGGCGGCGGAAGCAGGTGTCGTCTCGCTCATGGTCCTTCAAGCTCCATCGATGTCAGTTAGCGAATCGTCAGCGGGGCAGCGCCCTGGGAAGGAAGCAGCGCGTAAAACAAAAAAGCCCCTCGCAGGAGGGGACGCCACGCCGACTCCGGCACCACCCGAAGGCTCAGCCGGTCCTGGTCAGCGCGGCCGGCTAAGGAGCAGGCGCACGGTTCGCATGGGCTCAGGGTACCGCACGGTCAAGCGGCGGCCACCTGACTATCCGGCCTTGACCGCAGCGTCGAACTCCCGGAGGGCGGCGGCCACCCGGCCGGACTGCATGCCGGCCGCGAGCATTCTCGCCTGGTCCGCGGTCTCGGTGGCGCCTTCGTGCTCGCCGGTCCGCCGGTAGGAGTCGGCCAGCCGGACCAGCAGCAGCGCCTTGGTTCTGGCCCGATCGGGCGCTAGGGCGGCGGTGGCGGACGAGAGCAGGCGGCGGGCCCGCTCGTGGTCACCGAGGAAGAGGTAGCCCTCCCCCACCATGCCCTCCAGATCGGCGAGCTCCTGGCCGAGGTCCTCCCCCGCGGCCTCCTCCAGCGCCTTGAAGGCGAGTCCGGCGACCGCCTCGGCGCTGATCTGCTCGCCCTTGCGGCCGTGCGCCCGGGCGATCCGGCCGAGTTGCAGCGCCCGTTCGGCCGGCGCCAGCGCCTCGTCGGCGGCGCGCAGTGCGGTGGAGAGCATCGCGACCGCGTCGAGGCCGCGCCCGGCGGAGTTGTAGGTGGCCTGCGCGGCCAGGCAGCCGACCACGCTCACGCCCAGCCGGGGGTCGCCGCAGACGTGGGCGGCCCGCAGCGCGGCGACGAAGGCGCGCTGCGCGGCGGCGTCATGGCCCATGTCGTAGCTGGCCCAGCCGACCAGGCGGGCCAGCCGGCCCGCCACCCCGTACAGCTCCCGGCCGAGTTGCTCGCCGTACGAGCCGAGTTCCAGCAGCTTGCCCGCCAGCGCCAGTTCGGCCTTGGCGGGGCCGAGGATCAGCCCGCCACCGTAGGCGCGCTCCAGGCGCTGCTTGCTGTCGTGGGAGGTCCGCAGGTCGGCGAGGTGCGCGGCGGCGATCCGCAGCGCACCCTCGCCGCCGGTGACCTCGGGCGGCGGGGAGGCCCAGTGGCGGGCGGCCTGTTCGAGTTCGGCGCCGCGGAACAGGTCGGTGAGGCGGACCGGCGTGCTGTCGGCACCGGCCTCGCGCAGGGCGGTCTGCGCGGTGTCGGCGGTCCACGGATCGGTGAGCAGCCGGGGCGAGAGCATCTTGGCACCGCGTCCGCTGCCCATCCGGCCCCAGAGCTGCTCGTACGTCACGGCGATGCCGACGGCCCGGCTGAGCACCTCGCAGACCGTCTGGTCGTGCGGTGACCTGGGCACCATGCCGCGGTCGCGCCACTTGTAGGGGGCGGTGGAGCTGATGGCGAGCTGGGTGGGGAGGGCGGAGTTGACCTCACGGGCGAGGCGCTCGGGGCTCCAGCCGAGCTGGTGGAGTATCCGGGCCAGTTCTTCGTTCCGCTTGCGCGCCAGATCCGCCATGGCACGACCGTAACCGCCGGGCCGGGCAGCGTGGTAGAGCCCCCGCCGGGTCGAACACCGGCGCGCGGCGCGGGAGTTCGGAGCGAACAGCACAGAAGGCCGCCTCCCGATCCGGGAAACGGCCTTCTTCCTGTGGAGCTACGGGGAATTGAACCCCGGACCTCTTGCATGCCATGCAAGCGCTCTACCAACTGAGCTACAGCCCCTTGCCCTGCTTGTCGTCCGAGGTTTTCCTGCGGTCCCCCTCAGCGACGTGCACAACTGTACACGGTCCGACGACCAGTCCCCTAATCCGTTCTTCAGCCCACCCGAGAACGCGCACGGTAGTCGGATCCTCACGCTGCGGATCACCATCAAAGCTTCACGGAGGACCGTCTTCCGCTTCCCCGGCCATCCCTCGTACGCTTCCGGGACCCGGAAGCCGCCGGTCGTCGCTGCTCGCCCCCATGGAGCAGCGCCGACCGGCGCGGGACGGACCCGTCCGCGTCAGGCGACAACCCTCCCGATGCACAGCACGCGGGCGGCGGCCAGCAGCCGCGACCACTTGCAGCGCGCTCCGAAGTAGCGGCCGGCCCGGAACAGTTGAGCCTCCCGGGGAAGACCGCGCCGACCAGTCGACCCCATCCATCACATGCACACCGGCTGAACCGCCGCGAACGCCGAAGGGCACCTACCGACCCGGTAGGTGCCCTTCAGTTTCTGTTGTGGAGCTACGGGGAATTGAACCCCGGACCTCTTGCATGCCATGCAAGCGCTCTACCAACTGAGCTACAGCCCCGCAAGCCGCACGGCCCTTGCGGACCGCCGATGCGGAGTGGAGCTACGGGGAATTGAACCCCGGACCTCTTGCATGCCATGCAAGCGCTCTACCAACTGAGCTACAGCCCCTCGGAGGATTCCCGCCTCCCTGCCGGTCGGCGTTCTTTCCTGCGAACGAGGAAGACTCTAGCTGGTCAGGCCCGGAACTGCGAAATCCGTCGTCCGGACGGCCTCAGGTCTCGTCTCCGATGACCGGCTGCGGCAGCGTGCCGGCGTTGTGCTCCAGCAGCCGCCAGCCCCGCGCGCCCTGGCCGAGCACCGACCAGCAGCAGTTGGAGAGACCGCCGAAGCGCTCCCACAGGGCCGCCTCCATGCCGAGCAGCCGGCCGATCATGGTGCGGATGGTCCCGCCGTGGCTGACCACGACCAGCGTGCCGTCCACGGGCAGCTTCTCGACCGCCGCCAGCACCACCGGGACGGACCGGTCCGCCACCTCGGCGGCCAACTCGCCGCCGCCGCGCCGGACGGGCTCGCCCTTGGCCCACGCCTCGTACTGCTCCGGGTACCGCGCCCTGATCTCGGCGTTGGTCAGCCCCTGCCACTCGCCCGCGTAGGTCTCCCGCAAGCCCTCGTGGTGGTCCACCTCGAGGCCGGTGAGCTTGGCGAGCTCGGCGGCGGTGCGCCGGGCCCGGGTGAGGTCCGAGGAGATCAGCTGGTCGGGACGCAGGCCCGCGAGCAGCTTGGCCGCCCGCTTGGCCTGGAACACCCCCTGGTCGGTCAGGTCGATGTCGGTCGTGCCCTGGAAACGGGACTCCAGGTTCCAGGAGGTCTGGCCGTGCCGCCAGAAGACGACGCGCGGGCCCCCTGCGGTGCGGCTCAGCGCTCGTCCTCGGCGATGGCGTTGCCCTTGGCGTCGGTGACCACGTCCTGGGGACGGTTGCGGGTCGCCAGCGCGTCGGCGGGCAGCGGCAGCTCCGGGCAGTCCTTCCAGAGGCGGTCCAGCGAGTAGAAGGAACGCTCCTCCGAGTGCTGGACGTGGACCACGATGTCCAGGTAGTCCAGCAGGATCCAGCGGCCCTCGCGCTCGCCCTCGCGGCGCACCGGCTTGACGTCCAGCTGCTCGCGCAGCTGGTCCTCGATCTCCTCGGCGATCGACCGGACCTGGCGGTCGTTGTTCGCCGAGGCGATCAGGAAGGCGTCGGTGATCGACAGCACCTCGCTGACGTCGAAGGCGATGATGTCGTGGGCCAGCTTGTCGGCCGCCGCCTGGGCGGCGACGGTGATCAGTTCCTGGCTCCGGTCAGTGGCAGTCACGGTGTTCTTCCCGCTCGTTGTACACAGATACGGTTTCCAGGATCTCATGAACGCGCGAAGGCCCCGGAGAATTCTCCGGGGCCTTCGATCCGCAGGCGGCTACGGGTTCTTGCCCGGCTGATAGTCCTTACCCAGCACCACCACCAGGTCGGCGTTCTGCGCGTCGGTGGTCTTCTTCACCACCGACTCGTTCAGACCGAGCGTGGTCGCCAGCGACTTCGCCGCCGCCGCCCTGGCGTCGTCGGTGTAGCGGATCTCGCTGGTCGCCTGGGTGCTGCCCGACTTGCTGCCGCTCGGGACCACGTTCAGACCGGCGTTGTTGACCTGCACCTGCGCCGAGGTCGCCGCCTGGTCGTTGCCCGAGGCGTTGACGATGCTGACCCGGGGCGTCCCGGTGCCGCTCTGGGCCTTGTGCACCGTGCCGCCGAGCACCTGCTTGACCTGCGCGCCCGCCGTCGCCTCGTCCAGCGTGCCGTCCGGCTGCACCTTGAGGGTGCTGGTGCCGAAGGCGCCGTCCTTCGCGAGCTGGGCCAGCTGGGCCAGCACCCCGGCCAGCGCCTGCTCGGGCAGCGACGGGTCGAGCACCGCGTTCATCCGGTGCACGTCGTCCTGTGCCTCGGGCAGGTCGGTCGGCATGGCCCGCACCACCGCGTCCAGCACCTGCCCGAACCGGGCCAGCTGGGCGTCCCGACCCTCGCCGGGTGCCTGGTAGGTGGCGTACGCGACGGCCGCGTCGCCCGACAGCGTGGTGCCCTTGCCGGCCGGGGTGACCTTGCCGTCCGTCCCCTTCACGTCCGCGTTGGTGTCCACCCGCACACCGCCGAGCTGGGAGACCAGCAGCTGCAGGTACGGGGTGTCCAACCGCCAGGTACCGGCGACCGGGGCGCCCAGCACGGTCTTCAGGCCTTCCCTGGTGGCGGAGGCGCCGACGGTGTCCATCGCCTGCCCGATCGAGACCGTCGGGGAGTCACCGGTACTGGGCAGCTTGAGGATGTCCGGCAGCAGCAGGATCGAGCCCTTGTGCGCGCCCGCGTCGTTGACCAGCAGCGCACTGGTCACCTTGCCGCCCAGATCGCGCAGTTGGACCACGTTCACCTGCCGCCCTCCGGCCGCCGCCGCGACGGTCTTGGTGCTGCCCAGCTTGCCGCTCCACCACAGGTAGCCCGCCCCGCCGCCGGCGAGCACGACCAACGCCACCACGGCCGCGATCAGCCGGTTGCGCAGCCTGCGCTTGCGCTCGGCCCTGACCTCGGTCCTCGACTCGGCGAACTTCAGCCAGTCGATGACGTCCTCGGTCTCCTCCGCCTCCTCGTCGAGGAAGGTGAACTCGCCCGTCACGTAGGGGTCGTCCGGCTGGGTCCGCTCGGGTCGCGGCCTCGCCGCCGGCTGGGCCGGAGCCGACCGCCGCACCTGTGGCGGCACCGGCGCCGGCTCCGCGGGTGCCTGCGCCGGGACGACCGGCTGGACGACGGGCTGCACCACCGGCTGGGCCGCCGGCTGTTGCTGGTAGTAGTACTCCTGCTGCTGCGGCTGGTACGGGTGCTGGGGCTGCCCGTACGGATCGTGCACCGGCCGCTGCACCGGCTGCTGGTAGTAGCCCTGCTGCTGGTACTGCTGCGGCTCGTACGGCTGCTGCTGGTAGTCCTGGTACTGCTCCTGCGGGTACCCCTGCTGCTGCTGCCCGTACTGGTACTGGCCCTGCGAGTACTGCGGGTCCTGGCCGTGCTCGGGCCGTCCGTACCCGTCGTAACCCGGCTGCGGGTACCACCCGTCCTCAGGTCCCCTGCGGTCTGCCGTTCCGGTCACGCGGCCCCTCCCGGGATCAAGGCTGCTGGGCCGGCGCGTACAGCGCCCGCTTGTGGATGTAACGGACCACGCCGTCCGGGACGAGGTACCAGACCGGCTCGCCCTTGGCGACCCGCATCCGGCAGTCCGTGGAGGAGATGGCCAGCGCGGGCACCTCCACCAGGGAGACCCCGCCCACCGGAAGCCCGGCGTCCGACAGGGTGTGCCCCGGGCGGGTGCAACCGATGAAGTGGGCGAGCTCGAAGAGCTCCTCCGAGTCGTGCCAGGACAGGATCTGGGCCAGCGCGTCGGCGCCGGTGATGAAGAACAGCTCGGCGTCCGGGTGCAGGGCGTGCAGGTCGCGCAGGGTGTCCACGGTGTAGGTGGGGCCCTCGCGGTCGATGTCGATCCGGCTGACCGAGAACTGCGGGTTCTCCGCGGTGGCGATGACCGTCATCAGGTAGCGGTCCTCGGCGGGGGCCACCTCACGGTGGCTCTTCTGCCACGGCTGCCCGGTCGGTACGAAGATCACCTCATCGAGGTGGAATGCGCTCGCCACCTCGCTGGCGGCGACCAGGTGCCCGTGGTGGATCGGGTCGAAGGTGCCGCCCATCACGCCAAGGCGCCGCTTCGTCGCTCCGCCGGGGGTCTCGGCCTGCTGTCCCATGCCGCCACACCTTACGCGACCCGCGTCACCCCCGGACAAGCCCGGACACCGGGACAACGACGAGGAGCGTCCGGCGGTCCGCCGGACGCTCCTCGTCACCGATCAGTAGTGGCGCGCTGCTCAGCGGTCGCGGTTGAAACGCGTGGTCACGAAGAGCAGCAGCAGCAGGATCAGGAAGGCGGAGCCGCCGGTCACCAACGGGTTGAGGCTCTCGTGGTTGCCACCCTCGGCGATCCGGGAAACGGCGGGCAGAACGTTATTGCTCATGGTCGGCAGACCTTCTCGGCTCGGGTGAGGGACCAGGACGCGGGCCGGCGGCCAGCGTCCCTATCGTACGGGTGGCCCTCCGGCAACCGCGCGGCGGCCCACCGCGTCTGACCCCCTGTAGGCGTCCGCACGGGATCAGTTGCCGCCGTTGCCGCTGCGGAACGCCCGCGCCATGATCCAGACCAGCAGGCCGACACCGACGAAGGACGCCACCAGGATGATCCGCAGGAACAGCCCGGGCCCCGACTCCGTGGAGACCGGCCCGGCCAGCTGCGTGAGGCTCTCGACAGTGGACATGGTGGGCTCCTCAGGACGGGCGACGGTCCCGCGGGACCTCCGGTAGGCCCAGGGTAGCCCCGGGCACTCCGGATGGCGGACGGCACCCCCGGCGTACCGTGGGCGGCGGGGACGAGTACGGACGAACAAGCGTTGTAGCCAACAGCAGCGGGGGCCGGACGTGAGCCGGTGCCGGCATCGACCAGGAGGTACTCACATGACCGACATGACCAAGCCGAGCACGCCGAGTCGCCGCCGCGAACGCTTCCCCGGGATCTCCACCCGGGCCTGGGAGCACCCGGCGGACCGTTCCGCCCTGGTCTCGCTGCGCAAGCTCTCCGGATTCGACGAGGTCCTCAAGAAGCTGGCCGGCCTGGTCTCCGAGCGCAGCGTCCGCCTGATGTTCCTGGCCACCGCCGTCCGCGCCAGTGAACGGCAGTTCCCCGAGCTGTACGACATGGTCCGCGACGCCGCCTACGTGCTCGACCTGGAGCGGGTACCGGACCTGTACGTGACCCAGGACCCGGCGGTCAACGCCATGTGCATCGGCATGGACACCCCGATCATCGTGGTCACCACCGGCCTGGTCGAACTGCTCGACGAGGAGGAGCTGCGGGCCGTGATCGGCCACGAGGTCGGCCACGCGATGTCCGGCCACGCGGTCTACCGGACGATGCTGCTGATCCTCACCAACATCGCCGCCAGGATCGCCTGGCTCCCGCTCGGCAACCTCGCCATCACCGCGGTGATCACCGCGCTCAAGGAGTGGTTCCGCAAGGCCGAGCTCTCCTGCGACCGGGCCGGGCTGCTGGCCGGCCAGGACCTCCAGGCGTCCATGCGCGGCCTGATGAAGCTGGCCGGCGGGCACAACCTGGCCGAGATGAACGTGGACGCCTTCCTGGAGCAGGCCGAGGAGTACGAGAAGGCCGGCGACCTGCGCGACGGCGTGCTCAAGCTGCTCCAGGTGCTGCCGCAGACCCACCCCTTCGCGGTGGTCCGGGTGGCCAAGCTGAAGAAGTGGGGGGAGAGCGAGGAGTACCGCTCGATCCTGGCCGGCGCCTACCCGCGCCGCGAGGACGACCCGGACACCTCGGTCGGCGAGCAGTGGAAGGCCGCCGCCGACTCGTACTCCAGGAGCGTCAAGGAGAGCAAGGACCCGCTGATGGGCCTGCTGCGCGATGTGGCGGGCGGTGTCGGCACCGTCGGCGGCAAGCTCCGCGACACCTTCACCGGCACCCGCCACTCCGACGAGGACTAGCGCCACCTCGCGGGCGCGCGGAACCACAGTCACGCCGTTCCTCGCGCCCGCGCGCCTGGTGCGGTCCTCGATCCGCCGTGGAACTCAGTGCCCGGCGCCCAGCGGACCGAGCACCCCGCACACCTGCCAGGCCGGCACCGTGTGATCGGCCGGATCCACTGCCGGCGGCGTGCCGGCCGACTGCCCGGCCAGCAGCGGCTGCAGGTGGTCGGCCAGCGGCGCCCCGCACGCCATGGGCCCGGCCTGCAGCACCGCGTCCACCAGCCGCGCCCGGCCCGCCCCGATGTCCGTGTGGTCGAACTCGAACCGCAGCTCGCGCCGGACACTGAACAGGCTGACCGGCGCGGAGGTGTCCGTCCCGGCCGGCCGCAGCGCGTAGACCAGGGTGTGGTCGGTGTCGATCTCCAGCGTCGCACTGTCCGCCTCGGCGACCTTCATACCGCCGGCCACCTTGACCGAGTCGACGGCCAACGCCACCTTGCCCGGGTCGAACCGGACCAGCCAGCCCGTGGCGGCGTGGTGCTGGTCGTCGCCCGGCGAGTTCAGACTCTGGTCGTACTGCGCCTGCTCGCCGGGCGTCACCAGGGCGCGGACCACCCCGGTCTCCCCCTGCACCAGGGTGGCGGGGTTGAGTGCGGAGGCGACCAGGAAGTGCTGGACGGTGTCCAGGGCCCGGGTGACCTCGATCCTGGTGAAGTGCGCCGTGGACGAACCGGTGGGAATGCCGAGCCCCGCGGCGCCGTCGGCGTAGCCGGGGGGCAGCGCGGCGAACGGGCTCTTCGGGTCCGCCACCGCCGGGACCGCCGAACTCGGGCTGAGCGCCACCATGCTGACGGTCAATTGGTTGCCGGTCGGCTGGACGCCCATCCGGCGCGGTGAGCTCACCCCGAAGTAGACCGCCGCCGCGAACGCCATCACGACGAGCAGCAGCAGCGCCACCGCCTGCCGGGGCAGCGAACCGATGTGGCCGAACCCCAGCCTCGGCCGTACCCCCCGCGAATAGCCGCCGAGCCGCTCGCTGGCCGACAACTCCTGGATCCGGGCAGAGCGGACGAACGACTCGTCGAACACGACGGATCGGTACTCGTCCTCGTTTCCGGAACCACCGTCGGGCACACCCTCCGGAGGTTCGCGCGGGTCACCCATAACACCAGGGTAAGACCGGGATGCGGCCCGTCTCGAGGCCTACGACGCAACTTCTGAGCGGCAGCCGGCGACCGCTGCGAGCGGCGCCCGTCACCCGGTCTGCAGCGCCATCGGGGCGGTACCCACCGGGGCGCCCGGTGTCGCGCCCGGTGTCGCGCCCGCGCCGGTCGCACCGGCACCGGCCGTACCGCTCTCCGGACGGCTGGTACCCGTCTCCGGACGGCGCGGGGAGTCGGCGGCCCCGCCGGCACCCCGGTAGATCGCGGCGACCGCCACCGCGGCCACCCCGACCACCATCACCACCGCCAGCACCCAGGCCACCGGACGGTGCCAGCGCTGCTGCGCCACGTACCGGCCGCCGCCGGCCCGCCTCGGGTCGTACCCGCCGAAGGACTTGGTCCTGCGGCGCCACCGGGCTGCCCGTCCGGCCCGGCCCGGGGCTGACCACGGGTCAGGGTAGAGGCGGTCGTCGTCCAGGCTCGGGTGCGGGCGCAGCTCCAACGGGAGCCCCTCCCCGCTGACGGTCATCTCGTAGCCGCGGCCGAGCAGTCCGGTGTCCGGCTCGAACCTCGCCTCGGCGGCGGCCAGCTGGCGTTCCCTGGCGCTCGGCTCGTGCACGGCGGCGGACCGGACGAATGCCTCGTCGAGCACCACGGTGGCGAACTCGTCGTCCGCACCACCGTGGTCGGCGCCGTCGGGGTACGGCGAGCCCCCCACATCCTCAGCCACGGACTCAGGGTATTACCGGGCGCGCCGTTTGTCTGTGGCTCCCGCCAGTTGGCCTTGGACGAACCGTCCCGCTCAGGACTCGGCCGAGCCCACGGTCTGCGCCGCCTCACCGCGCACATGCCCGTCACCAGTGACGATGTACTTGGTGGAGGTCAGCTCCGGCAGGCCCATCGGGCCCCGGGCGTGCAGCTTCTGGGTGGAGATGCCGATCTCCGCGCCGAAGCCGAACTCACCCCCGTCGGTGAACCGGGTGGAGGCGTTGACGGCCACCGTGGTCGAGTCGACCAGCTGGGTGAAGCGCCGGGCGGCCGCCTGCGAGGTGGTCACGATCGCCTCGGTGTGGCCGGAGGACCAGCGGCGGATGTGCTCCACCGCGGCGTCCAGCGAGGGCACCACGGCGGCGGCCAGGTCCAGGGACAGGTACTCGGCCTCCCAGTCCTCCTCGGTCGCCGGGACGACGGTGGCCCGGCCGCCCTCGGCCGCCTTCAGCACCGCCTCGTCGCCGTGCACGGTGACTCCCGCCTCGGCCAGCGCGTCGAGGGCGAGCGGCAGGAAGGCGTCCGCGATGTCCTGGTGCACCAGCAGCGTCTCGGCGGAGTTGCACACACTGACCCGCTGGGCCTTGGAGTTGAGCAGGATGCCGACGGCCATCGCCAGGTCGGCCCTGGCGTCCACGTAGACGTGGCAGTTGCCGGTACCGGTCTCGATCACCGGCACGGTGGAGCCCTCGACGACCGTACGGATCAGCGAGGCGCCGCCGCGCGGGATCAGCACGTCCACCAGGCCCCGGGCGCGCATCAGCTCCTGCACCGAGTCCCGGCTCTCGCCCGGGACCAGCTGGATCACGTCCGCCGGCAGGCCGGCCGCGGCCACCGCGTCCCGCACCACCGCGACCAGCGCGGTGTTCGAGCGGTAGGCGGAGGCCGAGCCGCGCAGCAGTACCGCGTTGCCTGACTTCAGGCAGAGCGCGGCGGCGTCCACGGTGACGTTCGGCCGGGCCTCGTAGATGATGCCGACCACGCCGAGCGGGACCCGGACCTGCCGGACGTCCAGGCCGTTGGGCAGGGTGTAGCCGCGCACCACCTCGCCCACCGGGTCGGGCAGCCCGACCACGTTGCGGACATCGGCGGCGATCGCGGCGACCCGCTCCTCGGTCAGCGTGAGCCGGTCGATCACCGACTCGGCGGTACCGGCCTCCCGGGCACGGGCCACGTCCTCGGCGTTGGCCGCGGTGATCTCACCGCTCCGGGCCACCAGCGCGTCGGCGATCGCGAGCAGCGCGTCGTCCTTCGCCCTGCGCGGCAGCGGAGCGAGCGCGGCGGCCGCCGCACGGGCTCGGCGGGCGACGGCGAGGACGGGACTGTCGGCGGTGGCGTGATCGCTGCTCATGTCTGAAAGGGTAGCGACTGCTGCAGCGCCGACCCGCCGCATTTCAACGGCCGAGACGGCCCCCAAACACATGGACGGCCGGTCGGGCGCGAGGAGAGGTGCGGAAGCGGGGGACGTTCTCCGCGCGCCGTCCCGGCAGAGCGGTCGCGCCGTCCCGGCACAGCGGTCGCCCCCGCCACCGAAGACCCGGCCGACCGGCTGCCGCCTCGCGGTTTCGGGGGGCACGCCCCCGAAGGCGCCCGCGTCAGTACGGATGCACCCCGCCCAGCTGCGGTGGCGGACCCCCGAAGCCCTCCGCCACCCGTTTGTGGTATGTCGGCCTGTCCACCACCTCAAGACCCACGATCTCCCACGGCGGTAAGTTCGCCGACGCCTTGTGCTCGCCCCACAGCCGCAGCGCGATCGCCGCTGCGTCGTGCAGGTCGCGCGCCTGCTCCCAGTAGCGGATCTCGGCGTGGTCCGCGGCATAGCGCGCCGTCAGGAAGAAGGAGTGGTCGTGCGCCAGCCGCTCCAGCGCCGCGCGCAGCTCGGCGAGCGGCGTGACCTGCCCGGCCACGCTGAGCACCACGTGCCAGAGCCGGGCCTGGTCCGCCTCGGGACCCTCGGCGCCATTCGGTCTGCGACCCAAGTTCCTTGCGCCGTCGGACCGTTCGTCGACCGAGCCGCCTTCGGCCCGCCCGCCCGCGATGCTGGTCAGCCTGCGCTGGGGCGACTCCTCGGGCAGCGCTCCGCGCCTGCGTGCCACCGGCGGCCTCCTGTTCGGCATCGTGTCCGGCCCGGCCGCGCCGACCGCGCCCGGCCCTCCCCCTGGCGGGAGCGGCCGCCGGCAGGTCCCCGCAGGCGGTCAGCCGCGCAGGATGACCAGGTCGTCGCGGTGGATGACCTCGCGCTCATAGGCGACGCCGAGCTCCTGGGCCAGCTCTCGGGTGGACCGGCCGAGCAGTCGGGGCAACTCCCTCGCATCAAAGTTGACCAGCCCTCGGGCGACGATGTGGCCGTTTTCGCCAAGAAGGTCCACCGGATCACCGGCGGTGAAGTCCCCGTCCACCCGGGTGACCCCGGCGGGCAGCAGCGATTTGCCACCCGAGACCACGGCCTCGACCGCCCCCGCGTCCAGGTGCAGGGCGCCCCGCGGGGTGCTGGCGTGCTCCAGCCAGAGCAGCCGGTCGGCGGAGCGGCTCCCGGTGCGCAGGAAGAGGGTGCCGGTGAGCCGCCCGGCCAGCGCGTCGGCGGCCTGGCTGGCGGCGGTGAGCACCACCGGGATGCCCGCACCGGTGGCGATCCGGGCGGCCTCCACCTTGGTGACCATGCCACCGGTGCCCACTCCGGCCTTGCCCGCGCTGCCGATCTCGACCCCGTCCAGGTCGTGCGGGCCGCGCACCTCGGCGATCCGGCTGCTGCCGGGCTTGCTGGGGTCGCCGTCGTAGAGGCCGTCCACGTCGGAGAGCAGGATCAGCAGGTCGGCCCGGACCAGGTGAGCCACCAGCGCGGCCAGCCGGTCGTTGTCACCGAACTTGATCTCGGCGGTGGCCACGGTGTCGTTCTCGTTGACGATCGGCATCGCGCCCATCGCCAGCAGCTGGTCCAGGGTCCGGTACGCGTTGCGGTAGTGGGCGCGCCGGCTGGCGTCCTCGGCGGTCAGCAGCACCTGGCCGACGCGCACGCCGTACCGGGCGAAGGAGGCGGTGTAACGGGCCACCAGCAGGCCCTGGCCGACGCTGGCGGCGGCCTGCTGGCGGGCCAGGTCCTTGGGTCGCTTCTCCAGACCGAGCGGCGCGAGGCCGGCCGCGATGGCACCGGAGGAGACCAGGACCACCTCGGGGGCGTCCGGGCGGCTGCGCACCTTGGCGAGCGCGTCCACGAGGGCGTCGACCCGGTCGGCGTCCAGACCGCCGGCGGCGGTGGTGAGTGAGGAGGAGCCGACCTTGACCACGATCCGCCGTGCGGTCAGCACCTCCTCCCGAAGCGTCTGCTCACTCATTCGAGCTGGTGCCCTTCGCTGGTGTGGTGCGGATACGACGGGCCCGGGCCCGGCGGTTCCTCGCAATCTACGCGATTCGCGCCCCGCCCCCGCACGGCATTTCACCCGGTGGACGGCTGCCGCCCCGGCGCCGGCACACCGCTCGGGGTCCAACCCGCTCCGCCGGAGGCGGAGGGTGCCCCCGTACCGCCGGCGGCCCCGCCCGCCCCGGACTCGGAGTTCGTCGTCTTCGACAGCACGGGCAAGAGCAGTGAACCGGTGCTGAGCGCCGACAAGCCGCTGCCGAAGTGCGCCGGCGCCGGCTTCCACGGCTTCTCGAAGGGCACCGAGGTCAAGGGCTGCACGATCATCTCCACCACCGGCAAGACGCCCGCCATGGTCGGCAACACCGAGATGGTCGACCTGCTCAAGCTCCAGGCCGCCTGGACGAAGTGACGTCCGCTCGGCAACGACACCGCGGCCCCTGCCTCCCGGACGGGAAGCAGGGGCCGCGGTGGTCTGCGCAGGACTCAGCAGTCCTCGTCGTCGCCCTCGATGGCCTGGCGGCCGCTGGAGAGCGCCTCGAAGGCCAGGTACTCCTCCTCCGCCGCGTCGCGGCCCTTCTGCCGCTCCCGGCGGCGCTCGACGGCCGGGCGCTGACTCTCGAGGCGGTGGTCCTCGCCGCGGCGGCCGAGCATCTCGGCGCCGGCAGCCATGGTCGGCTCCCAGTCGAACACCACGGCGTTCTCCTCGGGACCGATGATGACGGTGTCACCCTCGTGGGCGCCGATCTTCCACAGCTCCTCCTCGACACCGAGGCGGGCGAGCCGGTCGGCGAGGTAGCCGACGGCCTCGTCGTTGTTGAAGTCGGTCTGGCGGACCCAGCGCTCGGGCTTGACGCCGCGGATGCGGTAGGCGCCGTCCTCCTCGGTGATGGTGAAGCCGGCGTCGTCCACGGCCTTGGGCCGCAGCACGATCCGGGTGGCCTCCTGGACCGGCTTGGCGGCCCGGGCCTCGGCGACGATCTGCGCCATGGCGAAGCTCAGCTCCCGCAGGCCCTTGCGGGAGGCGGCGGAGACCTCGAAGACGCGGTAGCCGCGCTCCTCCAGCGAAGCCCGGGTGAGGTCGGCGATGTCCTGGCCGTCCGGGACGTCCACCTTGTTGAGCGCGACCAGGCGCGGACGGTCGTCCAGACCGCCGTACTCGGCCAGCTCGGCCTCGATGGTCTCCAGGTCGGAGAGCGGGTCGCGGCCCGGCTCCAGCGTCGCGCAGTCCAGCACGTGCACCAGCACCGAGCAGCGCTCGACGTGGCGCAGGAACTCCAGGCCCAGGCCCCTGCCCTGGCTGGCGCCCGGGATCAGCCCGGGGACGTCGGCGACGGTGTAGACGACGTCACCGGCGGTGACCACGCCGAGGTTGGGGATCAGGGTGGTGAAGGGGTAGTCCGCGATCTTCGGCTTGGCGGCGGAGAGCACCGAGATCAGCGAGGACTTGCCGGCGCTCGGGTAGCCGACCAGGGCGACGTCGGCGACGGACTTGAGCTCCATCACGATGTCGCGGGCCTCACCGGGCTCCCCGAGCAGCGCGAAGCCCGGGGCCTTGCGGCGGGCGGAGGCCAGCGCCGCGTTGCCCAGGCCGCCGCGGCCGCCGGCCGCGGCGACGAAGCTGGTCCCGTGGCCGACCAGGTCGGCGAGCACGTTGCCCTGCTTGTCGAGCACCACGGTGCCGTCCGGAACCGGCAGGATCAGGTCCTCGCCGTTGGCACCGGTGCGGTGGCCACCCGCACCCGGCTTGCCGTTGGTGGCCTTGCGCTTGGGCGAGTGGTGGTACTCGAGCAGCGTGGTGATGTTGGCGTCGACGGTGAGGATGACGCTGCCGCCCTCGCCGCCGTTGCCGCCGTCGGGTCCACCGAGCGGCTTGAACTTCTCCCGGTGCACGGAGGCACAGCCGTGGCCCCCGTTACCCGCGGCGACGTACAGCTCGACGCGGTCCACGAAGGTGGTCATCGGTATGCCTCCAGAGCGAAGAAAAGAAATGTGGAACTGCGGTAAAGCATGAGGGGTGGACCGGATCACCCGGTCCACCCCTCACGGAGAGTCCTGACGCGACGTCAGTGAACTCAGGCCTCGACGGCCACGATGTTCACGACGCGGCGGCCACGACGGTTGCCGAACTGGACGGCGCCGTCGGTCAGCGCGAACAGGGTGTCGTCGCCACCACGGCCGACGCCCGCACCCGGGTGGAAGTGGGTGCCACGCTGGCGGACGATGATCTCGCCGGCGCTGACGACCTGGCCACCGAAGCGCTTCACGCCGAGGCGCTGAGCGTTCGAGTCACGGCCGTTGCGGGTAGAGCTTGCGCCCTTCTTGTGTGCCATCTAGCTGTCCCCTTACTTGCTGACGGAGTCGATGCTCGTGATGCGCACCGCGGTGAACTTCTGGCGGTGACCCTGACGACGGCGGTAGCCGGTCTTGTTCTTGTAGCGCAGGATGACGAGCTTCTCACCCTTGGTCTGGTCGACGACCTCGGCGTGAGCCTTGACACCGGCCAGCACCCACGGGTCGGAGGTGACGGCCTCGCCGTCGACGACCAGGATGGTCGAGAGCTCCACCGAGTCACCCGGCTTGGCGTCAACGCGGTCAATTTCCAGCACGTCGCCGACGGCGACCTTGTGCTGGCGGCCGCCGGCGCGAACGATCGCGTACATGCGGTACCTGCTTTCCTTACTCGGTGCGGAACTCTCGATGCCAGCCGCCTGGGTACGGACACAGGGGCCTCCCCCGGCCTCTCGCGAGGAGCCGGGAGGTGATGTGCTCGGGAGCGTGGCGTAGACACGCCGAGGGTCAAGAATACGGAACGGCGGCCACAGGGGCAAACCGGACCCCGTACGGTGCCCGAGGGTGAGCCTGGGCTCACCCTCGGGCGGTGGGCTCACTCAGCCGCGCCATCACTCTCAGCGGCTGCCGCCTTCTTGGCCGCCGCGCTGGTCCGCTTGGTCGCGGTCTTGCGGGCGGTGGTCTTCTTGGCCGCTGCCGTGGTCTTGGCAGCGGTCTTCTTCGCCACGGCCTTCTTGGCCGTGGTCTTCTTCGCGGCCGTCTTGCGGGCGGCCCGCTTCTTGGGCGCAGGCGCCTCGGCCTCGGCCTCTGCCGGGGCTGCCTCGACTGCGGGAGCGGCCTCCTCGGGCGCGGCCTCAACCACGGCCTCGACGGCGGCCGGGGCCTCGACGGCCTCGGTGACGGCCTCAGCGGCCTCCGTGACCTCGGGAGCCGGAGCGGCCTTGGCCGTGGTCACCGCCTCCGCCGCGGCCAGGGCGGCCTCGACCGCGGCCTCGGCACGAGCCTGCAGCACCACGATCTCCGCCTCGCCCGGGGTGCCGGCCGGCGCCGTGGCCTTGCGCACCGCACGGCGGCGCGGACGGGCGGCCGGAACGACGGCCGCGGCAGCAGGAGCCTCGACCGGGGCCGGCTGCTCGGCCGGGGCCTCGGCAACCTCGGCCGCCGCCGGAGCGGCGATCTCCGGCTGCTCGGCGGCGACCTCCACCACGACCGGCTCCTCGACCGCCTCGACGGCCGGGGCGGCCTCGGCCACCTGGACCTCGACCTGCGGCTCCTCCAGCCCGGCGCCGCCCTTGCCCCGGCGACGGCGCTTGCCGCCACCCGGGGCGGCCTCGCCGGCCATCACGGTCGGACCACCGCCAGCGTGGACGTGCGGCTGGTCCATGTGGACGATCACGCCACGGCCGTTGCAGTGCACGCACGGCTCGGAGAAAGACTCCAGCAGGCCCTGGCCGACCCGCTTGCGGGTCATCTGCACCAGGCCCAGCGAGGTGACCTCGGCCACCTGGTGCTTGGTCCGGTCCCGGCCGAGGCACTCCAGCAGACGGCGCAGCACCAGGTCCCGGTTGGACTCCAGCACCATGTCGATGAAGTCGATCACGATGATGCCGCCGAGGTCGCGCAGCCGCAGCTGGCGGACGATCTCCTCGGCCGCCTCGATGTTGTTGCGGGTGACGGTCTCCTCGAGGTTGCCGCCCTGGCCGACGAACTTGCCGGTGTTGACGTCGATGACGACCATCGCCTCGGTCCGGTCGATCACCAGCGAACCGCCGCTCGGCAGCCAGACCTTCCGGTCCAGCGCCTTCATCAGCTGCTCGTCGATCCGGTACGTGGCGAAGACGTCCACGTCCGACGTCCACCGCTGCAGCCGCTCGGTGAGGTCCGGGGCCACGTGGGAGACGTACTCGTGGATGGTGTTCCAGGCGTCGTTGCCGCTGACGATGACCTTGGTGAAGTCCTCGTTGAAGATGTCGCGGACGACCCGGACGGTCATGTCCGGCTCACCGTAGAGCAGCGCCGGGGCATTGCCGGAGGCTGCCTTCTTCTTGATCTCCTCCCACTGCGCCTGCAGCCGCTGCACGTCGCGGGTCAGCTCGTCCTCGCTGGCGCCCTCGGCGGCAGTGCGCACGATGACACCGGCGTCGTCCGGGACGATCTTCTTGAGGATCTGCTTCAGACGGGCGCGCTCGTTCTCCGGCAGCTTGCGGCTGATACCGGTCATCGAGCCCTCGGGCACGTAGACGAGGTAGCGGCCGGGCAGCGAGATCTGGCTGGTCAGCCGGGCGCCCTTGTGGCCGATCGGGTCCTTGGAGACCTGCACCAGCACGGACTGGCCGGACTTCAGCACCGACTCGATCCGGCGCGGGCCGCCGTGGCCGCCCAGCGAACCGAAGTTGACCTCACCGGCGTAGAGCACCGCGTTGCGGCCCTTGCCGATGTCGACGAAGGCGGCCTCCATCGACGGCAGCACGTTCTGGACCTTGCCCAGGTACACGTTGCCGACGTAGGAGGTGGCCTGCTCCTTGTTGACGTAGTGCTCGACCATCACACCGTCCTCGAGGACGCCGATCTGGGTCCGCTGGCCGTTCTGGCGCACCACCATGACGCGCTCGACCGACTCGCGGCGGGCCAGGAACTCGGCCTCGGTGATGATCGGCACCCGGCGGCGGCCCAGCTCGCGGCCCTCGCGGCGGCGCTGCTTCTTGGCCTCCAGGCGGGTGGAACCCTTGATGGACTGCACCTCGTCCGGGTCGAAGGACGGCTCGGTGGAGCGGCGACGCGGCTCGCGCACCTTGACCACGGTACGGACGCCATCCTCGGTGGTCTCGGCACCGGTCTCGACGCCCGCCTCACCGGTGCGGCGGCGGCGACGGCGACGACGGCGGGAGGAGCTCAGGCCGGCGGCCAGCTCGTCCTCTTCTTCCTCCTCGGACTCCGCGCCCGGCTCCTCCTCGGCTGCCTGCTCGGCCTCGGCCGGCGTCTGCTCGGCCTCGAACTCCTCGGCCTCGCCACGGCGGCGGCGACGGCCACCCCGGCGACGGCGACGGGACGGACGGTCCTCCTCCCACTCGCCCTCGCCCTCGGCCTCGACCTCGGCAGCGGCAGCGGCAGCGGCAGCGGCGGGCGCCTCCTCGGCCAGCACCTCGACGGCGGCCGGCTTGGGCCTGACCGGAGTGCTCACCCGAACGGCCGTACGCACCCGGCGGCGGCGGCCGACGCCGCTGTACTCGTACTCGTCCTCCTCCTCGGCCGCCGGAGCGACCGGAGCCGCCGGCTGCACCGGGCCCTGCGCCTTGGCGGGGGCCGGGGCGACGTACGGGGCCGGCTCCTGGAAGACCGGAGCCTGGAAGATCGCGGTGGACGGGCGCACGGCACGGCGGCGGCCCCGGGGCGAGGGCGGCTCCTCCACCGCGGGCGCGGGCTGCACGGCCTCGGCGGGGGCCTCCTCCTCGGGCTGCTCCGCGGTCTCGGCCGCCTCCGGGGCCTCCTCGGCGGCCGGCTCGACGGTGGCCGGTGCGGGCTCGACGACCCGGCGGCGACGGCGGCGGGCGGGCGCGGCGGCAGGGGCCTCCTCGGCGGCGGGCGCGGCCGGCGCGGCCACCGGCTCGGCGGCCGGGGCCTCGACGGGCAGCACGGTCTCGGCGGCAACCGGCCCGGCGGCGGTGGCCGGCGCACCGGCCGGCGACTCGACGCGCTTGCGGGTACGGCGGGCGCGCACCGGCTTCTCGGCCACCGGCTCGGCGGCCGGAACCTCAACGGGCGCGGGCGCCTCGGCGGCCTCGGGCGCGGTCACGATGACCTCGGCGGCCTCGGGCGCACCGGCCGGCGACTCGACGCGCTTGCGGGTACGGCGGGCCCGTACCGGCTTCTCCGCCACCGGCTCGGCGGCCGGAACCTCAACGGGCGCGGGCGCCTCGGTGTGACTCTCGGCGGGCAGCACGGTCTCGGCGGAATCGGCGGCGGCCGCTCCGGCCGGCGCACCGGCCGGGCGGGACACCGCCCGGCGACGGCGGCGCACGGGCGCGGCGGAGCCGTCTGCCTCGGAACTGCCCGATGCGGCAGGCTGCTGCGGTTCAGTGTTATCGAGCATGCGGGTGGATCTCCCGTCAGGCCCCCGGGCTCCGCATCCGGGCACGGCGCGGCACCGCTCTTCCGGTCGGCCGCGGCAATGGCGGGCCGACTCCCACGGTGTCGCCGTGCGGACACGGAGCCGCACAGGGGCTCGTAGTCTCGCTCGGCGCCCCGCATGGTGCGGGGTGTCGAAAGTCTTCTGGTCTGACCAGTCTTCTCAGGTTGTCCCAGGCCCAGCCGGATCCCCGCTCCCCCAGCCTGGCGGGCTGGGTGGGGTCCCCCGGGCCGGAGGCTGGGGGCGTGCCCCCAGCCCGATGGCGGGCAAGGAGGGGCGGGCCCTCGAGCCCGCCGACCATCGGAGTCGGCAGGCCGCAAGGAGCTGGCCTGCGTGCGACGGCGCTCGCTCCCCTGGGGAGCCGCGGGGGCCAGGGGAGACACGGCCCTTTCGAGCCCGTTCCCCTCCCGCTCGGCGGTCGGCTAGTGTGCGCGGCCCGGCAGCCGCTACAGGCCGGCCGGGGCCGCTGCGCGGTCGAGCGCCAGCGGGTCGGTCACCGTGCCGGTCTCCTCGTCGAGCGGCCCCTGCGCCAGCCTGGTCACCTCAGCGGGGACCGGCGGCGCCAGGTCGGCCGTCGCACGGAGACCGGACAAAACGTCGTCGGGTCGTACGGCGGGTGTGGCGTGTCGTACTACCAGCCGCAGTATCGCACAGGGACCGCCCGTACGAACATCGCCGGTGCGTTCCGTGGCGGTGTCGTTACCGTCGTCGACCTGCGACGGGAGGACCTCCATCCCGGCGACCGCGCTGCGCGCGTCGAAGACCCGGACTCCGTTCTTGGTGAGCCGCTGCACCTCGACCCGTTCCGCGGCCAGGAAGACCCCGACCGCACCGGCCGCCTGTTCTTCGCTCACGCCGGCGAGTCTGATCTGCCACTCGGAGGCTTCCAGCCGCTCCACGAAGTTCGGCGTACGGACCTCGACGGCGTCGACGATGTCCAGACCGGTCGGCAGCGACTCGTCCAGCTGCGCGCGCAGCGCCTCCGGGTCGCGCGCCGCGGCCAGACCGATCTCCAGGTACTCGGCCTCACTGGCCACCCCGGTCGGAGCGGCGTTCGCGTAGGAGACCTTCGGGTGCGGGGTGAAGCCGGCCGAGTACGCCATCGGAACCGCCGAGCGGCGCAGTGCCCGCTCGAACGCGCGCTGGAAGTCGCGGTGGCTGGTGAAGCGCAGACGGCCGCGCTTGGTGTAGCGGAGACGGATGCGCTGCACCGTCGGCGCGGGCGGCGGACCGTCGGGCGTGCGGCGTGCCAGGGTCACTCAGTCCTTAGTCAGTTTCCCGATCCGGCAACAGCTGGCCGGACTCTGTCAGGACAAGGGTACGCGCCCGCGACACGCCGACTCTCCTCCGCACGGAGCAATCACCCCAGCAGGGCCCGCCGGATCTCCTGCAGCACCCGCCGCACCTCCGCCTTCACCGGCCACCACACCTCGCGCCGCACCCAGCGGCACGGCCGCACCACCAGGGACCGCCAGACCCGCCCGACCACGCGCCAGGCCCAGACCACCGCCCGGCCAAACTCCCGCAGCACCGGGAACAGCAGTACCCGCCACACCCAGGCCACCGGGATCGCCACCAGGCACCGCAGCAGCCACGCCACCGCCTGCCCGACGTACCCCAGCAGCAGTACCACCGCGCGGCCGACCGGCGCCAGCACGTGCCGCCACAGCGCCTTCAGCGGCACCACGACGAGGTACTCGACCAGCCAGGCGAACCCCCGCAGCAGCGGGACCAGGACCCACTCCCCCAGCCACCGCCCGACGGGCGCGAGGACGCACCGCCACAACCACCTCGCGGGCAGGACGAGCAGCCAACGCCCGAGCGGTGCGAGTACGTACCGGCCCAGCATCAGAGGTGGCCAGACGAACACCGCGTACAGCACGGCCTTGAGGAACCGCCCCACCACGCAGAGGACTTCCCAGACGAGCCGCAGTGGCACCACGACCACCAGCGCGACCGCCCGCGCGACCCCGGTCAGACACCCCGCAGGCTGCTGCTCGGTCATCTCTCCCCCCGGTATCTCATTGGCCGGTCGATGCCGACCACGACGGATCCCCGACCGGAGGCGTCCGGTCGGGGATCCGAGAAAGTCGGGCTACTTGTTGACCACGGTCAGCGGCAGCAGCTTCTTCCCCGTCGGGCCGATCTGGATGTGGGTGTCCATCTGGGGGCAGACACCGCAGTCGAAGCACGGCGTCCATCGGCAGTCCTCGACCTCGACCTCCTCGAGGGCGTCCTGCCAGTCCTCCCACAGCCAGTCCTTGTCGAGGCCGCTGTCCAGGTGGTCCCAGGGCAGCACCTCCTCGTAGGTGCGCTCGCGGGTGGTGTACCAGTCGACGTCGACACCGGTGTCCGCGAGGGCCTTCTCCGCGCAGGTCATCCAGCGGTCGTAGGAGAAGTGCTCACGCCAGCCGTCGAAGCGGCCGCCGTCGTCGTACACCGCGCGGATCACCGCGCCGACCCGGCGGTCACCACGGGAGAGCAGGCCCTCGATGATGCCGGGCTTGCCGTCGTGGTAGCGGAAGCCGATGTTCTTGCCGTACTTGCGGTCGCCGCGGATGGAGTCGCGCAGCTTGGCCAGGCGGGCGTCGGTGGCCTCCGCGCTCAGCTGCGGGGCCCACTGGAACGGGGTGTGCGGCTTGGGTACGAAACCGCCGATCGACACCGTGCAGCGGATGTCGTTCTGCCCGGTGACCTCGCGGCCCTTGGCGATGACGTTCTTCGCCATGGTGCCGATCTGGAGCACGTCCTCGTCGGTCTCGGTGGGCAGGCCGCACATGAAGTACAGCTTCACCTGGCGCCAGCCGTTGCCGTAAGCGGTGGCGACGGTGCGGATCAGGTCCTCCTCCGACACCATCTTGTTGATCACCTTGCGGATGCGCTCGGAACCACCCTCGGGGGCGAAGGTGAGGCCGGAACGGCGACCGTTGCGGGTCAGCTCGTTGGCGAGGTCGATGTTGAAGGCGTCGACCCGGGTGGAGGGGAGGGAGAGGCCGACCTTGTCCTCGGTGTAGCGGTCGGCCAGGCCCTTGGCGATGTCGCCGATCTCGGTGTGGTCGGCGGAGGAGAGCGACAGCAGGCCGACCTCCTCGAAGCCGGTGGCCTTCAGTCCGCGCTCGACCATCTCGCCGATGCCGGTGATGCTTCGCTCCCGCACGGGGCGCGTGATCATGCCGGCCTGGCAGAAGCGGCACCCGCGGGTGCAGCCCCGGAAGATCTCGACGGACATCCGCTCGTGCACCGTCTCGGCGAGCGGGACCAGCGGCTGCTTGGGGTAGGGCCACTCGTCCAGGTCCATAACGGTGTGCTTGGAGACCCGCCACGGCACGCCCGGGGCGTTCGGCACCATGCGGCCGATCCGGCCGTCGGCCAGGTACTCCACGTCGTAGAAGCGCGGGACGTAGACGCCACCGGTCCTGGCCAGGCGCAGCAGCAGCTCGTCCCGGCCGCCCGGCCGGCCCTCGGCCTTCCAGGCTCGGATGATCTCGGTGATGTCGAGCACGGCCTGCTCGCCGTCACCGATCACCGCGCAGTCGATGAAGTCCGCGATCGGCTCGGGGTTGAAGGCCGCGTGGCCACCCGCGAGGACGATCGGGTCGTCCATCGTCCGGTCCTTGGACTCCAGCGGGATGCCCGCGAGGTCGAGCGCGGTCAGCATGTTGGTGTAGCCGAGCTCGGTGGAGAAGGACAGGCCCAGGACGTCGAAGGCGCGCACCGGACGGTGGGCGTCCACGGTGAACTGCGGGACGCCGTGCTCGCGCATCAGCGCTTCGAGGTCGGGCCAGACGCTGTAGGTGCGCTCGGCCAGCACGCCCTCGCGCTCGTTGAGCACCTCGTAAAGGATCATGACGCCCTGGTTGGGCAGCCCGACCTCGTAGGCGTCGGGGTACATCAGCGCCCAGCGGACGTCACAGGCGTCCCAGTCCTTGACGGTCGAGTTGAGCTCGCCACCGACGTACTGGATCGGCTTCTGGACGTGCGGGAGGAGGGCCTCCAACTGGGGGAAGACCGACTCGACAGTCATGCACAGGACCTTTACCGAGAAAACAAGCTGACCATCAAGAGTAGCCGAACCGGCCGGACGGCTCAGATCCCTATCGGGCGCTGGGTGCGGACGCACTGGAGCAGTCCGATGCCGATCCAGACCGCGAACATCGAGGATCCGCCGTACGAGACGAACGGCAGCGGGATGCCCGCGACCGGCATGATGCCGAGGTTCATGCCGATGTTCTCGAACGCCTGGAAGGCGAGCCAGCTGATCACCCCGGCACAGACCACCGTGTCGAACAGGTTGGTGGCCTGCCGGGCGATCTTGCAGGCCCGCCAGAGCACCACACCGAGCAGCCCGATCAGCGCGATGCCGCCGACGAAGCCGAGTTCCTCACCCGCGACCGAGAAGACGAAGTCGGTCTGCTGCTCGGGGACGAACTGCCCTATGGTCTGGGTGCCGTGGAACAGACCCATGCCGGTCAGCCCGCCGGAGCCGATGGCGATCCTGGCCTGGGCAGTGTTGTAGCCGACACCGGACGGGTCGAGGGCGGGGTTGGCGAAGGCGGCGAAGCGGTCGATCTGGTACTTGCTGAGGATGCCGAGCTGCCAGACCGCGATCGATCCCGCCGTACCGGCGACCAGCAGGCCGAACACCCAGCGGTTGGGCGCGCCGGAGGCCAGCAGGATGCCCAGGATGATCACGCACATCACCATCACCGAGCCGACGTCCGGCATCAGCAGCACCAGCCCGATCGGGATCCCCGCCAGCCCGAGCGACTGGATCACGCTGAGGTGCGAGGGGATCTCCCGCTCACCCGCGTCCACCTGTGCGGACAGCAGGAGCGCCATGCTGAGCACGATGGCCAGCTTGGCGAACTCGGCGGGCTGGATGGAGAAGCCGCCGCCGAACTGGATCCAGGAGTGCGCGCCGTTGATGGTGGAGCCGAGCGGGCTCAGCACCGCCCCCAGCAGCAGCAGCACCACGGCGTAGACGACGGGGACCGCGGTGCGGACCCGGCGGCTCCCTATCGTGATCACCGCGCCGCACAGCACCAGGCCGATCAGCAGGTTGGTCAGGTGCCGGTAGAGGAAGTACTGCGGGTCGCCGTGGGTGAGCGAGTCCCGGCCGCGGGTGGCCGACCAGACCAGCAGCGAACTGCCCAGCGAGAGCGTCAGAGCGGACAGCGTCAGTATCCAGTCCAGCCTGCGCAGCGGGGAGCCCTTGGCCAGCACCCGGGCCAGCGAGCCGCGCTCCGGCGCCAGCCGGACGGGGCGGTACGAGCCGTACGAGGTCATGCCCGGCCCCTTCCGGTGGAGCGGGTGGGTTCCAGCGCAGCCGGCAGCACGGTGGCCGGGGCCTGGGCGCCGGCCGGCTGGGCCGGGTCCAGGAAGGCGGACCCGGCCGGGTAACCGGCCTGCTGGATGATGGCGGTGCCGTCCGGGTTGAACTTGGGCAGGTCGGTCTGCGGCTTGGGCAGCAGCGCCTTGGAGTTGTCGATGCCGCCCTTGTCGTCCACGCCGTACAGCGCCTGGTAGATCCGTCGTACCGCGTCACCGGAACCACCGGAGCCGGTACCACCCTGGCTTATCGTCATCACGACCGCGTAGTCCTTGCTGTACGTGGCCAGCCAGGAGGTGGTCTGCTTGCCGGCGACCTCGGCGGTTCCGGTCTTGGCGTGCAGCTCGATCTTGTCCTGCGGCCAGCCCGCACCGACGAACTTCCAGGCCGCGGTACCGCTGGTGATGACGCCCGCGGTGGCCTGGTCGATGTAGCTGAGCAGCTTGTCGTCGTCGGGCAGCTTGCCGTCGACGTGCGGGGCGATCTCGCGCACCGGTGTGCCGTCCGGGCTGACGATGGCCTTCCCTATGGTCGGCCGGTAGAGCGTGCCGCCGTTGGCGAGAGCGCCGTAGATCCGGGCCATCTGCAGCGGGGTGACCAGGGTGTCGCCCTGGCCGATGGCGAAGTTGACCGAGTCACCGGCGCGCATCACGTTGCCGTCGACGCAGTTCTCCCGGGCGATCTCGTCGGCGTACTCGTGGCCCCCCTTGGCCGCCTGGGCGCACCAGGCGTCCTTGTTGGCGTCGTAGAAGGACTGCTTCCACTGCCGGTCCGGCACCCGTCCGGGCACCTCGCCGGGCAGGTCGATGCCGGTCTTGGCGCCGAGGCCGAACTGGTGGGCCGTCTTGAAGAACCAGTCGGCCGGGTCCTTCTTTGGCTTGATGCCGCCGTCCTTCATCCACTGGTCATAGGCCAGGCCGTAGAAGACCGTGTCGCAGGAGACCTCCAGGGCGCGCTCCAGCGAGATGTCACCGAAGCTCTCGCTCTCGAAGTTCTTGAACTCGCGGCCGCCGATGGTCATGCTCTTGGGACACGCGTAGTGGCCGTCGAGCGAGTAGCCGGCCTGGACGGCCGCCGTGGTGGAGATGACCTTGAAGGTGGAGCCCGGGGCGGATTGGCCCTGGATGGCCCGGTTGAGCAGCGGGTAGTTGGAGTCCTTGCCGGTCAGGCTCTGGTAGTCCTTGGCCGAGATGCCGCCGACCCACAGGTTGGGGTCGAAGGTCGGAGCACTGGCCATCGCGACGATCCGGCCGGTGTGCACGTCCATCACCAGGGCGGCACCGGAGTCCGCCTCGAAGTTCTTCTGGGTCTCCTTGTCGTAGGTCTTGCGGGCGTCCGACATGGCCTGGGCCAGCTGGTCCTCGACCACCTTCTGCACCCGGGCGTCGATGCTGGTGACCAGGTTGTCGCCGGGCTTGGCCGGGGTGCGCCCGGCGCTGCCGATCACCCGGCCGAGGTTGTCGACCTCCAGCCGGTCGACGCCGGTGGTGCCGCGCAGGTCGTCGTCGTAGACCGACTCAAGACCGGCCCGGCCGATCTGGTCGGAGGGCAGCCGGCGGTCCCGGCCGGACTTGCCGACGCTCTTGGCGACCTCGTCGTCCGTCACCGGGGAGAGGTAGCCGAGGATCTGGGCGGCATTGGCGCCCTCGACGCCGGTGTAGCGGCGCAGCGCGGTGGACTGGGCGGTGATGCCGGGGAAGTCCTCGCGGCGTTCCATTATCTGCATCGCCTGCTGGGTGGTGGCCTGCTGGGTCACCGGGATCGGCTGGTACGGCGAGCCGTTCCAGCACGGCTGCGGGGTCTTGGCGTCGCAGAGCCTGACCTTGTTCTCGACGTCCTTGACCGGCATGCCGAGCACCTCGGCGAGCTTGGTGAGGGCCGACTTGCCGTGGTCCTTCTGCTGGAGCAGGGCGGTGCGGCTGACCGAGACGACCAGCTTGGTCTCGTTCCCCGCGAGGATCCGCCCCGAGGCGTCCAGGATCTCCCCGCGCACGGCGGGTTCGACCACCTCGCGGATGTGGTTGCCCTGGGCCTTGGCCGCGTACTCGCTGCCGTTGCGGACCTGCAGGTACCACAGCCGGCCGCCGAGGGTGGCGAGCAGGGAAAGCACCAGGACCTGCAGGACGACCAGTCGGATCGTCACCCGTCGGGTGCGGCCGGTCTCCGGAATGTTACTCATGTGCGGTCCCCCCTCACGGGCGCTTGGCGAGGCCGGGCAGGCGCTTCTTCTTGTAGCCGGGCAGCGGCGAGGCCTCCCGGGTGGTCTTGTAGCGGGCCAGGCTGCCCAGGCCGGAGCGGTTGCCGTCCTCGGACTCCATCGCCGGGCGCTCACCGTCGAGGCGCCGGGCCAGCAGCATCACGGCCGGCACCACGAAGGGGGCCAGCAGCAGGTCGTACAGCAGTGCGCTGAACACCAGGCCGGTGAGGCCGACATGGCGGGCGGCGGTGTCACCGACCAGCGCGCCGACCACGGCGTACAGGAGGGTGGAGAGCACGGCGGCGCCGGCCACCACGAACAGCGCGCTGACCGCCGAGCGCTGGCGGCCGCCCTCGGGGCGGAGCAGGCCGGCGGCGTAGCCCATCAGGCAGAGCACCAGGGCGTAGCGGCCCATGGCGTGGTCGGAGGGCGGCGCGACGTCGGCGAGCAGGCCGGCGGTGAAGCCGACCAGGCAGCCGCCCGTCGGCCCGTACACCAGGGCCAGGCCGACCACCATCAGCAGCAGCAGGTCCGGCGTGGCGCCCGGGAGTTGGAGTCGGCCGAGGATGCTGACCTGGATCACCAGGCCGAGCACCAGCAGAACGGCGGCGAGCGGGATGCGGCCAGGACGCATGGGTCAGTTCCCCCCTGAGGGACTGGGCTTCGCCGTGGCGGAGCCGGCTGCGGCCGCGCTGGGGACGGGGCTCGCTCCGGTGGCACCGGCCACGGCGGACGGTACGGACGCGCCGGGGGCCACGGGGGCGCCGGGAGCGTCGGGGGTGACGGGGACGACCGGCTGGGTACCGGGGGCGACCGACGGGGTCGGGGCCGGGGACGGCGGCAGTACGGCGTCGCGCGGATCGGTGCGCGGCGGGACCACCACGACGCCGACCAGGTCGAGCCGGGTGAACTGGACGTACGGCTGGACCAGGATGGTCTTGGTGAGCTGGCCGGGCGTCGCCTCCACCTCGACCACCTGGCCGACCGGCACGCCCGGGACGAACGGGCGGCCGCTCTGGGAGCCGAAGGTGACCAGCCGGTCGCCCGCCTTGACCTGGGCGCGGCCGTTCAGCAGCGAGACCCGCATCGGGCCGGTGCCCTGGCCGTTGGCGAAGCCGATCTCGTTGCTGCCCTCCAGCCTGGTGCCGGCGGTGAAGCCGGGGTCGGAGGCGAGCAGCACAGTGGAGGTGGTCGCTCCGACGGTGGTGAGCCGGCCGACCAGGCCCTGGCCGTTGATCACCGTCATGTCGCGGGCGAGGCCGTCGTTGCTGCCCGCGTCGATGGTGATGGTCCAGGAGAAGCCCTGGGCGGCGCCGATGGCGATCACCTGGGCGGCCTTGATGGTGTAGCCGCCGGCTCCGGCGGTGCGGAGCATGTCGTCGAGCTGCTTGGTGCGGCCCGCGGCGGTCTCGGAGGAGGCCAGGCGCTGGCGCAGGTCGGTGTTCTCGCGGGTGATCTGGTCGAGCCGCTGCTGGTGGGTGCCGGCGTCACGGATCGCCCGGACGGTGCCCGCGACCGGGTCGACGAGGCCGGAGGCGGCCCGCTCGACCGGCCCGAGGGCGCCGGCGGCGGCCCGCCGGGCACCGTTCAGTGGGGAGCTCTCGCCGCCCCTGATGTCCACGGTGATCAGCGCGAAGGCGACGGCTACCAGCACGACGAGCAGTAGCCGGCTCTCTCGGGTGTCCCTCACGGTGGTGGAGCTGCCCCTTCAGTTCCTGACCTCGCCCCGTGCCGTGCGGCGCGGGGCGAGGACCTTTCAGTTGAAAGATTGTCAGATTCGGACGGGTCAGCGGCGCGGCTGCGCGTCCAGCACCTGCTGGAGCGCCTCGAACTCCTCGACGCACTTGCCTGAGCCGAGTGCGACGGAGTCCAACGGGTTCTCCGCGATGTGGACCGGCATGCCGGTCTCACGGCGCAGCCGCTCGTCCAGGCCGCGCAGCAGGGCGCCGCCGCCGGTGAGAACGATGCCACGGTCCATCACGTCACCGGCCAGCTCGGGCGGACACTGGTCGAGGGTGGTCTTGACGGCGTCGATGATGGAGTTCACGGGCTCGTCGATGGCCTCGCGCACCTCGGCCGCGGAGATCACCACGGTCTTCGGCAGGCCGCTGACCAGGTCGCGGCCGCGAATCTCGGCGTGCTCGTCCTTCTCGCCCTCCAGCGCGAAGGCGGAGCCGATGCTCATCTTGATCTGCTCGGCGCTGCGCTCACCGAGCAGCAGGCTGTACTCCTTCTTGATGTGCTGGACGATCGCGTTGTCCAGCTCGTCGCCGGCCACCCGGAGGGACTGGGCGGTGACGATCCCGCCGAGCGAGATCACCGCGACCTCGGTGGTACCGCCGCCGATGTCCACCACCATGTTGCCGGTGGGCTCGTGGACCGGCAGGCCCGCGCCGATCGCCGCTGCCATCGGCTCCTCGATGATGTGCACCTGGCGCGCACCGGCCTGGGAGCTGGCCTCGATCACGGCGCGGCGCTCGACCCCGGTGATGCCGGAGGGCACGCAGACCACGACCCGGGGGCGGGCCAGGTACCGGCGGCGGTGGATCTTCAGGATGAAGTAGCGGAGCATCCGCTCGGTGATCTCGAAGTCGGCGATCACACCGTCCTTGAGCGGGCGGATGGCGACGATGTTGCCGGGGGTCCGGCCGATCATCTTCTTCGCCTCGGAACCGACCGCCAGGATGCCGCCGGTATTGGTGTTGACCGCCACCACGGAAGGCTCGTTGAGGACGATCCCCTTGCCCCTGACGTACACCAGCGTGTTGGCAGTACCAAGGTCGATCGCCATGTCACGGCCGATGAACGACAGATTGTTGGCCATGGGGTGTGCAGTGCCTTCCCGAACTCGGAGTCAGATGGCGGGGAGCAGGCCGGTGGTGACGCTCGCCCACGGCAAGGGGGGCGGACTTCAGCTGAGCAGCCGTACCGGGCCCATGAGTTGTGTCCATCGTAGCCACGCCGGTCAGCACGAGCGGCGAGTGAGGTTCGCCGCCCATTCTCGGGGGACTCGATGGCTTCTTCCTGGATTGGGACGCCGTGTCGAGGTCGGGAGTTCCGTTATTTGAGGATGAAAAGTTGAGAGTCACCTGGTCGGGCCAGACCCCAGCCGAGCCTGCGGACGAGCCGACGCCGGAGGGGGCGGACGGCCCTGGACGCTCCGGCACGGCGCATGCCGGAGCGAGGATCGCCGCCTGCGGCACGGCCGTCGGCCGGCATGGTGGGCAAGGGCGCCCGGAGGTGGTGGCCGAGTGGCGGCACCCGGCCCGACCAGGTCTCTCCCGGACCTCGATCAGGCGTGCGCGGGGAAGAAGATCTTGATCTCGCGCTCCGCGGACTCCGGGGAGTCGGAGGCGTGGATCAGGTTCTCGCGGGTGATGGTCGCGAAGTCGCCGCGGATGGTGCCGGGGCCCGCCTGCAGCGGGTCGGTCGCACCGGCCAGCGCGCGGATGCCCGGGACGACGTTCTCACCCTCGATGATCATGGCGATCGACGGGCCCGAGGTCATGAACTCCAGCAGCGGCTCGTAGAACGGGCGGCCGACGTGCTCCGCGTAGTGCAGCTCCAGCGTCGCCCGGTCGAAGGTGCGCAGCTCGACGGCGGCGAGCTGCCAGCCCGCCTTGCGCTCGATACGGCTGATGATCTCGCCGGCCAGGCCGCGCTTGACGGCGTCGGGCTTCAGCAGGACGAGAGTGCGCTGGGACACGGTGCGGCTCCAGGGGAATCGGTGGGGCGTGGTGTATACGGCCTCACCCGAAGATTACCTTGGGTGAGCAGCGGCGATGCGCTCCCGGTCCCCCTGGACGCGGAGCCTGCTCCCCCCCCCGGTCGGCGAAGCCCCGCCGACCGGGGAGCCTGCGTCGCGGAGGCGGAGCCGGAACGGACCTCAGGCAGCCGCCGCGGCCTCGCGCGCGGCCTTGATCTGGTCGATCTTCCGGCCGTAGTGCACCGAGCACCACCACAGGCCCGCGAAGACCGCGCCCAGGCCGAACATGGTCGGCAGGACGAAACCGCTGGCGACCAGGCCGATCTGGAGCGCCCACCCGACGGCGACCGCGCCGGGGCGGGTGACCGCACCGCAGAGCGCGACGCACAGCAGCATCGCGATGCCGGTGACGGTCCAGATGGTGGCGGTGGAGACGTGACTGAGCTGCATGGCGACCAGTCCGGCGAAGAGCAGCAGGAACGCTTCGCCGATCAGGGTCGAGGAGCACAGGGTCCGCATGACTACTTCCTCCCGAGCAGCAGGCGGGCCTCGCCCACCGTGATGACCGAACCGGTGACCAGGACTCCGGCGCCGCCGAGGTCCTCCTCCTCGGCCAGGGTGACGGCCGCCTCGATGGCGTCGTCCAGCCGGGGCTCGACCTGGACCCGTTCCTCGCCGAAGATCTCCACGGCCAGCGCGGCCAGGTCGTCCACCGGCATCGCGCGGTGGGTGGAGTTCTGGGTGATGACCACCTCGGCCAGGACCGGCTCGAAGACCTCCAGCAGACCGGAGACGTCCTTGTCGCCGCTGGTGGCGATCACGCCGACCAGCTTGGTGAAGCCGAAGGACTCGCCGAGCGCGGCGACGGTCGCCTCGGCGCCGTGCGGGTTGTGCGCCGCGTCCAGGACCACGGTGGGGCTGCGGCGGACGACCTCGAGCCGGCCCGGCGAGCGGACCCCGGCGAAGGCGTCGCGCACCTTGTCCGGGTTCAGGTTGCCGCCGCCCGCGCCACCGACACCGAAGAACGCCTCGACGGCCGCCAGCGCCAGGACCGCGTTGTGCGCCTGGTAGGCGCCGTGCAGCGGCAGGAAGATCTCCTCGTACTCGTAGCCACCGAGACCGCGCAGCGTCACCATCTGCCCGCCGACGGCGACCTCACGGTGGATCACGCCGAACTCCATGCCCTCGCGGGCCACCGTGGCATCCACCTCGACGGCGCGCCGCAGGATGGTCTCGGCGGCGTCCAGCGGCTGCTGGGCGACCACGGCGAGCGCGTTTTGCTTGATGATCCCGGACTTCTCGACCGCGATCTCGCCGGTGGTCTCGCCCAGCTTGTCGGTGTGGTCGAGGCCGATCGGAGTGATCACCGAGACGGCGGCGTCGATCACGTTGGTGGCGTCCCAGGAGCCGCCCATGCCGACCTCGACGATGGCCACGTCCACCGGGGCGTCCGCGAAGGCAGCGTAGGCCATGCCGGTCAGCACCTCGAAGAAGGACATCGCCACCGGCTGCTGGGCGTCGACCATCTGCACGTAGGGCTCGATGTCGCGGTAGGTCTCGACGAACTTCTCGGCGGTGATCGGTTCGCCGTCCAGACTGATCCGCTCGGTGACGGACTCCACGTGCGGACTGGTGTAGCGGCCGGTGCGCAGGTCGAAGGTGGTGAGCAGCTGCTCGATCATCCGGGCGGTGGAGGTCTTGCCGTTGGTGCCGGTGATGTGGATCGAGGGGTAGGAGCGCTGCGGCTGGCCGAGGATGTCCATCAGCGCCTCGATCCGGTCGAGCGAGGGCTCCAGCTTGTTCTCCGGCCAGCGCTTGGCCAGCTCGACCTCCACCTCGCGCAGTCCGGCCGCCGGGTCGGCGGGGTCGCTGCTGGTGGGGCGGATCGTGTACGGGTTCTGCTCGGCCTTGTCGCTCACGCCCTCAGTCTACGGAGCGACGGGGCTGGCGTCGGAGCGGGATACGGCCGGGCGGGCCGTGACGGGCTGGTGCCCGCGCTCCACCGCGGCGGCACGGGATTGATCGTTCAGCGCGGATTCATCACCTGATGTCGCTTTCTGTCGGGAGTCCCGAGGGCCATCGGGTGCTCGACGGGCGCCCCCGGGCACGGGACCCCATGCCCTGGCGCGCACCCGGTCACCGGTCTTGACAGTGGAATTGAGTCCGAGCACGGTGAACGCCGCGCTCGGACTTCCTCGCCTCCGGTGCCGGCTGCGGCTCCTTCAAGCCGAGGCAGACCTGGCCGGGGATCGGCGGCGCGATGCCCTGGTCCACCAACTGGGATGCGAGCGACGGCGGACAGATCGCCGGCTCCGTCGGCAGCCACCTGCACGCCGTGCCGTAGCGCCGGCTCCCGGTCAGTACCGCCGGGCCTCCGGAGCACCGGAGGCCCGGCCGGTCCGGTCGCCGTGCCGCCCCCTCAGCTCGGCCACCACCTGCTCGACCTCCCTCGGCGGCAGCAGCGGCAGCATCATCGCCACCGCCTGCAGCAGCCCGCCCAGCAGGTAGGTGGTGTCGGCCGTGGACGCCACCAGCGCCCGCACCGCCGCGACATCGCTCGAGCCGACCGCCTCGATCAACCGGGCCGCGCCCACGGCGTCCTCGTCCACCGCGACCGCCCCGGTGTCCGCCGGAGCCCGCCGGACCAGTGCCCGCAGCACCCGGTCGCCCACCTGGGGCGCGTACGCCTTGCGGACCGCCTCGGCGGCGACCCACACCAGCAGCGTGGTCACCTCGCGTTCGGCCCCGTCGTCCAGAAGGCAGTCGAGTTCGTGGTCGAATGCGAGCTGATTGCCGTGCCGGAAGGCGAGCAACAGGGTCGCCACACGGGACTTGGCTGCCTCGACCTCCTCCGCGGACAGCTCGTCGGCCAACTCCTCGGTCACCACCACGCCGTGCCCTCCCGTCAGTCGCAACACGAACTCCCTGGACTTCTGCTCACCGTACACAGTGCACCTGCAAAATTCGGTGAACTCGCTCAGGTAACAGGCGCGGAGGAACAAACCTGGGACAACACGACTTCCGAGCGGCCGCAATACCCTGGAATGGGCCGGGTATCGGGGCCAATTACGCGGCAGTTCAGACGCGGATCGCCGCCACCATCGGCTCCTCGCTCCGGCACCGCGCACCCCTCCACGACAGCCCGCCGCCCGGATCCGGTGGCACCGTCCAGCACACGGACCATCACGCCCGGCTGGGTGCCGTCTTCGCCGCCACGCCGACGCCGAGGACCCCGCCGGTCTTCCGGTCCGCCACGGCGACGGAGGCTCATTGAGCACAATCCCCTTGCCACGCAGGTGGACCAGCATGCCGCCGGTTCCGAGGTCGATGCCAATGCCGGTCCGTGTCCGCGCCGCACACTCGTCATTGGCGGCCGCCCGTTCCGCCGTTTCCGCCTCTTCGCGCACATCCGGACATCCGGCTTCGGGGCATGGGCGCGTGAGGAATTCGACCGAACGGGTTATCAGGAACTCTGCCAGTGCTGCCGAATGACGCCCCGGGATCAAATGCCTTAAGCGCCTGGGGCTTTAGTCCCCCCCTGTCGTCAACTCGCCGGCCGGGTAAGCACCGAGGGCCGCACCGCCCGCCGGTTCGGCGGGTGGTGCGGCCCTCGACGGGTGCGGGTGGCGGATCAGCCCTGCGGCAGCGCGGCCAACTGGGCGGTGATCCGGGCGATGTCGGCCTCGGCGGCAGCCTGGCGGGCCCGGATCTTGGCGACCACGTCGTCCGGGGCCTTGGCCAGGAAGGCCTCGTTGCCGAGCTTGCCGGAGGTCTGCGCCTTCTCCTTCTCGGCCGCCGCGAGGTCCTTGGCCAGGCGCTTGCGCTCGGCCGCGACGTCGATGGTGCCGGAGAGGTCGAGGGCGACGGTGGCACCGGCGACCGGCAGCGAGGCGGTGGCGTGGAAGCCGTCCTCCGGCACGGTCAGGCGCAGCAGCGAGCGGATCGCGTCCTCGTGCGCGACCAGGACGGTACCGGCCAGCTCCAGTTGGGCCGGGACGCGCTGACCGGGCTTGAGGCCCTGGTCCGAACGGAACCGGCGGACCTCGGTGACCACCTGCTGCAGCGTGGCGATCTCCGCCTCGGCGTCCGCGTCGCGGAAGCCGCTGTCCTTCGGCCACTCGGTGACCACCAGGGACTCGGCGCCGGTGAGCGTGGTCCACAGGGTGTCGGTGACGAACGGGACGATGGGGTGGAGCAGCCGCAGCGTGACGTCCAGGACCTCGCCGAGGACCCGGCGCGAGGCGTCGGCCTGCGCGCCGCCCTTGGCCAGGGTGGTCTTGGAGAGCTCGACGTACCAGTCGAACACCTCGTCCCAGGCGAAGTGGAACAGGGTGTCGCTGAGCTTGGCGAACTGGTAGTCGTCGTAGAGCGCGTCCACCTCGGCGACGGTCGCGTTCAGGCGCGACAGGATCCACCGGTCGGCGGCCGTCAGCTGCTCGGCGGGCGGCAGCTCGCCAGCGACCGTGGCGCCGTTCATCAGCGCGAAGCGGGTGGCGTTCCAGATCTTGTTGCAGAAGTTCCGCGAGCCCTGGACCCAGTCCTCGCCGATCGGCACGTCGGCGCCCGGGTTGGCACCGCGCGCCAGGGTGAACCGGACGGCGTCGGCACCGTAGGCGTCCATCCAGTCCAGCGGGTCGACCACGTTGCCGAAGGACTTGGACATCTTCTTGCCGCGCTCGTCACGGACCAGGCCGGTGAGCGCGATGGTGTGGAACGGCGCCTGGCCGTCCATCGCGTACAGGCCGAACATCATCATCCGGGCGACCCAGAAGAAGATGATGTCGTGGCCGGTGAGCAGGACGTCGGTGGCGTAGAACTTCTCCAGGTCCGGAGTCTGCTCGGGCCAGCCCAGCGTGGAGAACGGCCACAGGCCGCTGGAGAACCAGGTGTCCAGGACGTCCTGGTCCTGGTGCCAGCCCTCGCCGCTCGGCGGCTCCTCGTTCGGGCCGACGCAGACCACCTCGCCGTCCGGCCCGTACCAGACCGGGATCCGGTGGCCCCACCACAGCTGGCGCGAGATGCACCAGTCGTGCATGTTGTCGACCCAGGAGAAGTAGCGGCCCTCGAGCTCCTTGGGGTGGATCTGCACCCGGCCGTCGCGGACGGCGGCGGCCGCCTCGCGGGCCAGCGGCTCGACCTTGACCCACCACTGCAGGGACAGCCGCGGCTCGACCACGGTCTTGCAGCGCGAGCAGTGGCCGACCGCGTGCATGTAGGGGCGCTTCTCGGCGACGATGCGCCCCTGCTCCCGCAGGGCGCCGACGACGGCGGAGCGGGCCTCCAGGCGGTCCAGGCCGAGGAAGGGGCCGTGGACGGTGATCAGACCGTGCTCGTCCATCACCGTCAGCGACGGCAGGTTGTGGCGCTGGCCGATGGCGAAGTCGTTCGGGTCGTGTGCCGGGGTCACCTTGACGGCGCCGGTGCCGAACTCCGGGTCGACGTGCTCGTCGGCGACGACCGGGATCTCACGGTTCGTCAGCGGCAGCTTGATGGTGCGGCCGATCAGGTGCTGGTACCGCTCGTCGTCGGGGTGGACGGCCACGGCGGTGTCGCCCAGCATGGTCTCGGCCCGGGTGGTGGCGACGATGATCGAGTCCTCGCCCTCCCCGTAGCGGATGGAGACCAGCTCGCCGGGGACCTCCTCGTGCTCGACCTCGATGTCGGAGAGCGCGGTGAGGCAGCGCGGGCACCAGTTGATGATGCGCTCGGCGCGGTAGATCAGGCCGTCGTCGAACAGCCGCTTGAAGATCGTCTGGACGGCCTTGGAGAGGCCCTCGTCCATGGTGAAGCGCTCACGGGACCAGTCGACACCGTCGCCGAGCCGGCGCATCTGGCCGAGGATCTTGCCGCCGTACTCCTCCTTCCACTGCCAGACCTTCTCGACGAAGGCCTCGCGGCCGAGGTCGTGGCGCGAGAGGTTGGACTCGGCGAGCTGCTGCTCCACCTTGTTCTGGGTGGCGATGCCGGCGTGGTCCATACCGGGCAGCCAGAGCGTCTCGTAACCCTGCATTCGCTTACGGCGGGTCAGCGCGTCCATCAGCGTGTGCTGGAACGCGTGGCCCAGGTGCAGCGAACCGGTGACGTTCGGCGGCGGAATGACGATGGTGTACGCGGGCTTGTCGCTCTTCGCGTCGGCGGTGAAGTAACCGCGGTCTACCCAGCGCTCGTACAGCTCGCCCTCTACCTCGGCCGGAGCATAGGTCGTCGGGAGGGTGGCTGCGTTGTCCCCGGGAATGGCGTCGGGGCGCTGGTTCGTCGTGTCGGTCACGACGCACAGTTTACGTACGGCGGGAGGTGCCTTACTAACGCATTGCTGGCGAGCCACTCCGACGGGCTGACACTCCGGTACGGTACCGTGCCCGGTACTCGTGCACCCATTTGTACGAGTACCGGTACGACAGACACACGCCACAACACAGGCCGCGGACGCGGTGGGGGAGAGCGAAGCCGATGTACGGCCAAGGGCAGCAGTATCCACAGGGCCAGCCGCAGCAGCCGTACGGGCAGCCGCCGCAGTACGGCCAGCCGCCGGCACCGCAGTACGGCGCGCCGCAGCAGCCGCAGTACGGGGCGCCCCAGCCGCCGCAGTACGGGCAGCAGCCGTACGGCGCACCGCAGCCGCCGATCGGCTACCAGCAGCCGGCCCCGCAGCAGAAGGGCAGCACCGGCCTGATCGTCGGCCTGGTGATCGGCGCGGTGGTGCTGGTCGGTGGCGGCCTCGGCGCGTACGCGCTGATGGGCGACAAGAACGGCGGCGGGGGCGGCGGCTCCACCGCGGGCCAGTACAAGATCTCCGCGCCGGCCAGCCTGCCCGGCGGCTACGTCCAGAAGTCCGCCACCGACGCACCGGCCGACCCGTCGAAGGCCCCCGCGGGCTTCACCTCGGTGGACGGTGCCATGGCCGCCTCGTACAACAAGAACGGGTCCCCCACCGACGTGATCGGCCTCGCCGGTTCCTGGGGCAAGATCTCGGACCCGGACGCGGTCATGACCGCGATGAGCGGCCAGATGACCGCCAAGGTCGCCAACGGGGCGACCTGGAAGACGCCGATCGCTCCCGTGGACGCCAAGGACGCCAAGGACCCGGGCGGCAAGCTCTCCTGCGGCGTGATGGGCAGCAGCACCGGCAACATGGAGATTCCGGTCTGCCTCTGGGTCAACCACTCCACCATGGGCTCGGTCACCTTCACCCACATCTCGCTGACCGACAAGGTGCAGCCCCTCTCGCCCTCCGAAGCGGCGGACCAGGCCCGCGCCATCCGTGACGCGGCGGTCGTCGCCAAGTAGCGCTCCCACGGCCGGCCACCCGTCTCACCGACCCGAAGGCGATCTCCGCGTGTCCGAGCGCAACCCCTTCGCCGCGCCGCCGTCCGACGGTCCGCCCCGGCCCGGCGCCCCCGACTGGGGTGCGCCCGGCTGGGCCGCGCCGGTGCCGCCGAAGAAGTCCCGCAAGGTGCTGTGGACCGTGCTCGGCATGCTGGGCGGCGTGGCGCTGCTCGGCGGCGGCGCGGTGGTGTACTTCGTCGCCGAGGTGGCGTCGAAGACCGGCAACCACCGCGTCGCGCTGCCCGACGACTTCCACGGGATGAAGCGGGACGACGACGCCCCGGTGGCCCGGAAGCTCAGTGCGGACACCACCGCGGCGGCCGGGGGCAACTCCGGCACCTGGCACCCGGTCAGCGCGGTCTACCACGATGGTGGCTCGCACAAAGCCCTGCTGGTGTGGGGAGGTTGGGGCGATCTGCTGCTCCCTGACCAGCGTCAGGACTCCGTCCTCAGGCACCTGGGAGCCACCGACCGGCGCAGCTTCGACCCCGGCCCGCTCGGCGGCCGGCTGGACTGCGCCCATCACAACTCCGGTTCCGGGGAGGCCTTCTGCGTCTGGGCCGACGGCAGCAGCCTGGTCACCGTGACGGAGTTCGACGGCGGCCCGGAGACGGACCTGGACGGGCTCGCCGCCGACACCCGGGAGCTGCGTCAACTCGCCGAGATCAGGAAGTAGTTCGGGCAGCGCGAAGGGGCCCCGCCGATCGCTCGGCGGGGCCCCTTCGCGGTGTCTCAGGCGCTCTTGTCGCGGCGCTCGCGCTTGATCATGTCGCGCGGGACCAGAGTCGGGATGGCGTGCTTGGAGACCACGTCACCGGTCACGACCACGCGGGCGACGTCCTGACGCGAGGGCACCTCGTACATCACGGACATCAGCACCTCCTCCATGATCGCCCGAAGTCCGCGAGCGCCGGTACCCCGCAGGATCGCCTGGTCGGCGATGGCCTCCAGCGCGTCCCGGGTGAACTCCAGCTCCACGCCGTCCAGTTCGAAGAGCTTGCGGTACTGCTTGACCAGCGCGTTCTTCGGCTCGGTGAGGATCTGCAGCAGCGCCTCGCGGTCCAGGTTGTGCACGCTGGTGATCACCGGCAGGCGGCCGATGAACTCGGGGATCATCCCGAACTTCACCAGGTCCTCGGGCATCACCTGGCGGAAGTGGTCGCTTGCGTCCAGCTCCCGCTTGGAGCGGATGTTGGCACCGAAGCCGATGCCCTTGGCGCCCGCCCGGCCCTCGATGATCCGCTCCAGACCGGCGAACGCACCGCCCACGATGAACAGCACGTTGGTGGTGTCGATCTGGATGAACTCCTGATGCGGGTGCTTGCGGCCGCCCTGCGGGGGCACCGAGGCGGTGGTGCCCTCCAGGATCTTCAGCAGTGCCTGCTGCACGCCCTCACCGGAGACGTCGCGGGTGATCGACGGGTTCTCGCTCTTGCGGGCGACCTTGTCGATCTCGTCGATGTAGATGATCCCGGTCTCGGCCTTCTTGACGTCGTAGTCGGCCGCCTGGATCAGCTTCAGCAGGATGTTCTCGACGTCCTCGCCGACGTAGCCGGCCTCGGTGAGCGCGGTGGCGTCGGCGATCGCGAACGGCACGTTCAGCATCCGGGCCAGGGTCTGCGCCAGCAGCGTCTTTCCGGAGCCGGTCGGACCGAGCAGCAGGATGTTGGACTTGGCCAGCTCGATCGCGTCCTCACGGCCGTTGCCGCCGCTGCGGCCGGCCTCGCCCGCCTGGACCCGCTTGTAGTGGTTGTATACCGCGACGGACAGCGCCTTCTTCGCCAGGTCCTGGCCGACCACGTACTGGTCGAGGAACTCGTAGATCTCGCGCGGCTTCGGGAGCTCCTCGAACCGCACCTCGGAGCTCTCCGCGAGCTCCTCCTCGATGATCTCGTTACACAGGTCGATGCACTCATCGCAGATGTACACGCCTGGCCCGGCGATCAGCTTCTTCACCTGCTTCTGCGACTTGCCGCAGAACGAGCACTTGAGCAGGTCGCCACCGTCTCCGATGCGTGCCACGAGGTGCTTCCCCTTCGCCAGGGGCCCCGCGGGGGTCCGGGGCCTGGTGCTGTGGACCGGCTGCGCCGTCGGCGTCCGGTCTCGGTATCCGACGGTACTCTGCTGAGCCGGTGAATCCGCCGACTTCGACAGCTCTGCCCTACGCCCTGGGCGAATTGATACCGAACAGATGCCGTCTCGCGGGCATGACGCCCGCAATAGATTGTGCCGGGCCCGGGGCCCGTCCGGAACAGAACGAGAGCGGGGCGTGCGTCACTCCCCGCCCTTCGCTTCCGGTCGCTGCCGCCCGGTGCCGACGCCGCTCGGCCCCTCGCCCGCCACCGGGCAGGGCTCCCCCGGCCGCCGGGCCGGAGGTGCCCCCGGCCCGGCGGCCGGGGCGAGGAGCCCTCGTCGCCCGTCGCCCGCCCCGTACGCGGCGGAGCCGTCCGCGGGCCGCGGCCCACCGGAGCCGCGCCGTGCGCCCCGCCGGAGCTGCCGAGGTCAGTCGGTCAGCGAGGTCTTGCGGGTCGAGATGATCTGGTCGATCAGGCCGTACTCCAGGGCCTCCTCGGCCGTCAGGATCTTGTCGCGCTCGATGTCGTCGCGGACCTGCTGGGTGTCCTTGTTGGAGTGCTTGGCCAGCATCTCCTCCAGCTGCTCGCGCATCCGGAAGATCTCCTTGGCCTGGATCTCCAGGTCGGACACCTGGCCGCGGCCGGTCTCGGTGTACGGCTGGTGGATCAGGATCCGGGCGTTCGGCAGCGCCATCCGCTTGCCGGGCGTACCGGCGGCCAGCAGCACCGCGGCGGCGGAGGCCGCCTGGCCCATGCAGACCGTGGTGATGTCCGGCTTCACGTACTGCATCGTGTCGTAGATGGCCGTCAGCGCGGTGAAGGAGCCGCCGGGCGAGTTGATGTACATCTGGATCTCGCGGTCCGGGTCCATCGACTCCAGGCAGAGCAGCTGGGCCATGATGTCGTTGGCCGAGACGTCGTCCACCTGCGAGCCGAGGAAGATGATGCGCTCCTCGAACAGCTTGGCGTACGGGTCGTACTCGCGGATGCCCTGCGAGGTGCGCTCGACGAAGCGGGGGACGATGTAGCGGCCCTCGGCGCGCATGTCCTCCACACGCGCCTTGGCGCTGGACAGGCTGGGGATGTTCATAAGGTTATGGTCCTCCGAAGCGTGCGGTCTGGGGTCTGCTGCCGGCGTCAGGCGCTCAGGCCGGCGCCGGTGCCGCCGCCGCCGGGGACGTCCGCGGCGCTGTGCATGATCTCGTCGATCAGACCGTACTCCTTGGCCTCCTCGGGCGTGAACCAGCGGTCACGGTCGGAGTCCGCGGTGACCCTCTCGAAGCTCTGGCCGCTGTGGAAGGCGATCAGCTCGGACATCCGCTTCTTGGTGCGCAGCAGCTGCTCGGCCTGGATGCGGATGTCGGTGGCGGAACCGCCGAGACCGGCGGAGGGCTGGTGCATCAGGATGTTGGCGTTCGGCAGCGAGAAGCGCTTGCCCCTGGCGCCGGCGGTGAGCAGGAACTGGCCCATCGAGGCCGCCATGCCCATCGCGATCGTCACCACGTCGTTCTTGATGTACTGCATGGTGTCGTAGATCGCCATGCCGGCCGAGATCGAGCCGCCTGGGGAGTTGATGTAGAGGAAGATGTCCTTGTCCGGGTCAGCGGCCAGGAGCAGCAGCTGGGCCGTGATCTTGTTGGCGATGTCGTCGTCGACCTGCTGGCCGAGGAAGATGATGCGCTCGTTGAGCAGCCGGTTGTAGACCTGGTCCCCCAGGCCACCGAGCACGTCACCAGCGGCGGCGTGCGGCGCCATGAGGCCAGGCATCTGCATCTGCGGGAACGTCACTTAGCCACCTGCTCAGTTGAATTGGACGGACCGCGGAGCAGCCGTCGCTTGTCGCAGTTTCACTGCGTGGATGTCGCTGTCTAAGGACCCTAACGCCCAGGCCGGGCCACGGAATCCCCCACGCAGAACTGTTCGCTGTGAGCGCAGGGTCAGCATTCGAAAGCAGCGAGCCCGGGCACCTTCCGGTACCCGGGCTCGCCGTCGGCCACTACTCGCTGACTCAGGCTTCGGTGCTCTCGGCAGCGCCCTCGTCCTCGGCGCCCTCGTCCTCGGCGTCGTCGAAGGTGACGACCTCACCGTTGGTGTCCTTGACGGTGGCGGCCTCGACCACGGTGGCCAGCGCCTTGCCGCGGGCGACCTCGCCGACCAGCAGCGGAACCTGGCCGCCCTGGACGACCTGCTGGGCGAACTGGTCCGGGGTGAGGCCCGAACCGGCGGCGCGGCGGATCAGGTGCTCGGTGAGCTCCTCCTGGTTGACGCCGAGCTCCTCCTTCGCCACGATCGCGTCGAGCACGAACTGGGTCTTGATGCCCTTCTTCGCCTGCTCCTCGGTCTCCGCCAGGAACTCCTCCATGGTCTTGCCCTGGGTGGCGAGGTAGGTGTCCAGGTTCAGACCCATGGGCTCCAGCTGGTGGTGCTCCAGGTTGTGGCGGCGGGTCTCGACCTCGTCCTTGAGGAGCTTGGCCGGGTACTCCATCTCGACCAGCTTCAGCAGCTCGTCCAGGACGCGCTCCTGGGCCTGGGTGGCCTGGTCGAACTCGCGCATGCGCTCCAGGCGCTTGCGGGAGTCCTCCTTCAGCTCGTCCAGGGTGTCGAACTCGCTGGCCAGCTGGGCGAACTCGTCGTCCAGCGCCGGGAGCTCCTTCTCCTGGACGGTCTTCACGGTGACGGTGACGTCGGAGCTCTTGCCGGCCTGGGTGCCGCCCTTGAGCTCGGTGGTGAAGGTCTTGGACTCACCGGCGGACAGGCCAGTGACGGCCTCGTCGATGCCGTCCAGCAGGCGGCCGGAGCCGATCTCGTAGCTGACGTCGGAGGCGGTGCCGTCCTCCGGAACCTCACCGTCGACCTTGGCCTCCAGGTCGACGATCACGACGTCGCCCTCGGCGGCGGCACGCTCGACGTCCTTGACCGAGGAGAAGCGCTCGCGCAGCTGCTCCAGGGACTTCTCGACGTCGGCGTCCTCGACCACGATCGGGTCGACCTCGACCTCGATGGTGGAGAAGTCCGGCAGGGTGATCTCCGGGCGGATGTCGACCTCGGCGGTGAACTTCAGGTCGCCACCGTCGGCGATCCGCTCGACACCCTCGATGTCGGTGATCTCGGGCTGGCCGAGGACCTCAATCTTGCCCTCGTCGACGGCCTGCGTGTAGAAGCGCGGCAGGGCGTCGTTGACCGCCTCCTCCAGCACGGCGGCGCGGCCGAAGCGCTGGTCGATGACGCGGGCCGGGATCTTGCCCTTACGGAAGCCCGGGACCGTGACCTGCTGGTTGATCTTCTTGTACGCCGCGTCGAGGCTGGGCTTGAGCTCCTCGAAGGGCACCTCGACGGTGAGTCGAACCCGGGTCGGGTTCAGAGTCTCGACGGCGCTCTTCACGGTTGGGTCTCCTAAGGGCTTGCGGTCAGGTTGTCTCCGCCCGTCCGGCTCATCCGGCACGGGCGAGACGGGCGATGGGCGGTTGGGGCTGCATCTCCCGTACATGGTGGACGGTGAGCGTGACTCCTCGCCCTCAGGCGGTCGACCTGGGCGTATGCACAGGCACTACCGGCCAGCGGCCCATCCTACCGGTACCACGAAAGGCGGACGCCAGGCCCGCCCGCGATCAGCGCGCCGCCGCCCGATCGGGCGCCGCCTTGGCGGGTCCGGGTTCGGCGGCGCGCAAGACGGCACCTGGCCCGACACGTCGTCAACTCGAAGTCGACGACGGCGGCTTCGACTGAGTGGTCGTCGGAAAAAGCCAACAGGGCCCCGTCCGCTGACGAGACCCTGCCGCACTGTCGGGGTGACCGGATTCGAACCGACGACCTTCCGCTCCCAAAGCGGACGCGCTACCAAACTGCGCCACACCCCGTGGTGCCGAGAGGAAGCGTACACGTCGGTCGGGCCGCGCTCGCCGCTATATCGAGAGCCCGCCGGACATGCCCGGAACCGGAAGCAGTGTGCAAGCAACCGACCGAACCAGGTAGGCTGACCCCGTCCTCGTGACCGACGAGTCTTCGGGGGCGTCGTATGCTCACATGCGGCATGCGGGTGTAGCTCAATGGTAGAGCCCCAGTCTTCCAAACTGGTCACGCGAGTTCGATTCTCGTCACCCGCTCCAGACACTTCGGCCCCGGGGGGGGGGGGGGGGGGGGGGGGGGGGGGGGGGGGGGGGGGGGGGGGGGGGGGGGGGGGGCGTGGCGAAAAAATGGCGGGGCAACCAAGGAAATAGAGG